>NZ_CP150917.1:1802500-2052500 GCF_039908645.1 Pseudomonas helvetica | reverse complement strand
AACGATTTTTGGTATTGCTTGTTGTACTGGCCATTACGGGTTGCGCTGCGACCTCCAGGACTGAGGTCAAACGCGGAAAAAAAGGCCTGCACATTAACTGCTCAGGACTCTCTTCTTCCTGGGACAAGTGCTACACCAGTGCGGCCAACTCATGCGGGCCGAATGGCTACAAGGTGATCGCCAAATCCGGAGACGCCGTGGAAGACCCGGGTGACTATCCGTTTGGACTCAACCCTGCCGGCTATACCAGCCGCAGCATGATCGTCATCTGCAAGTAACCAGGTGCGCTCCTATTCAGCGCGTTGACCGGCTATCTGGCGTCCGATTTCTTCGTAGCTGGAATGCAGTACGGTGCGCTGGACCTCCGGATTCACCAGCATTCGCGCAACCACCAGCGCGCCAACGCACTGCGACAGAATAGCCCAGGCCAGGCTGTCACTCTCCAGGATCTGAGCCCAACTTTCCTGCAGCCGACAGATCCACTGCTCGGCTTGCTGGCGTACCGCGATGTCCGAGCGAGCGATCTCGGCGCCCAATGTCGGCAGTGCGCACCCGGACTCGGGATGCTCGACGTGCGCCATGCTCAGGTAATGCTTGAGACAGCGCTCCAGCCTGGTTCGACTCAACTCGCCATTAGCACTCAATCGCTCAAGACTCTGACACAGCTCACGCTCGACGATCGAGCTGAAGAGTTCGTCTTTCGAGGAAAAGTGGCTGTAAAACGCACCACCACTGAGCCCGATGGCCTTCATCAAGCCATCGACCCCCACCGTGCAAAAACCTTCTTTCTTGGCTGACACCGAGCTGCTTTCAAGCAGCTTCTGCCTGGTTTCCAACTTGTGACTGGCTGAGTAACGCATCGCTTCTCCCGAGAATCCATCGCCTTGACGTCTTCAAGATCGTAGCATAACGTTCGTTTGGCTAACGACCGTTTACCAAAGAGAGATGACTATGACCACAGCTAGCAATAACAAGAAAGTCGTACTGGTTGTCGGTGCTGGCGATGCCACCGGCGGAGCTATTGCCAAGCGTTTCGCACAGGAAGGGTTTGTTGCCTGCGTCACTCGTCGCAGCGCAGACAAGTTGCAGCCATTGGTCGATGCCATTCAGGCCAGTGGCGGTGAAGTCCACGGTTTTGCGTGTGATGCGCGCAAGGAAGAGGATGTCGTCGCGCTGGTTGAACAAATCGAAAGCCAGATCGGCCCGATCGAGGCGTTCGTCTTCAACATCGGCGCCAATGTGCCGTGCAGCATTCTTGAAGAAACCGCCCGCAAGTATTTCAAGATCTGGGAAATGGCCTGTTTCTCTGGATTCTTGAACGGCCGTGAAGTGGCCAAGCGTATGGCCACCCGACAACGCGGCACTATTCTATTCACCGGGGCCACCGCCGGCATGCGCGGTGCTGCTGGCTTCGCGGCGTTCGCCGGCGCCAAGCATGGCATCCGCGCCCTGGCCCAAAGCATGGCGCGGGAACTGGGCCCGATGAACATTCATGTCGCCCATGTCGTGGTCGATGGCGCGATCGATACCGACTTCATTCGTGACAGCTTCCCGGAAAAGTACGCCCTCAAGGATCAGGACGGGATTCTCAACCCCGAACACATCGCCGAGAACTACTGGTACCTGCACAGCCAGCCTCGCGATGCGTGGACCTTCGAACTGGATCTGCGGCCCTGGAGCGAACGCTGGTAAGCCATCCTCTCTAATAACAATCAGAGTGCATCGAACATGAGCAAACGCGTAGAGTTCTTCTTCGACCTCGGCAGCCCTGCCACTTACCTGGCCTATACCCAACTACCGAAAATTTGTGAGCAAACCGGTAGCCAGCTGATCTATCAACCGATGCTGCTAGGTGGCGTATTCAAGGCCACCGGCAATGCCTCGCCGGCAACGATTCCGGCCAAGGGGCATTACATGTTCCTGGACCTGAATCGTTACGCCAAGCGCTACGACGTGCCATTCCAGCTCAATCCATACTTTCCCATCAATACCCTTTTATTGATGCGCGCCGTCACCGGCATCCAGCTACGACACCCCGAACGTTTCCTCGATTTTATCGATTGCCTGTTCCGTGCGTTCTGGGTGGATGGTCGCAACCTCAACGACCCGGCGACCGTCGCCGCTGTGTTGACCGAACATGGCTTCGACCCTGATGAAACGCTGACCTTGACCGCCGATGAGGAAGTCAAAGCAGCACTCAAGGACAAAACCGAGCAGGCGATCCAGCGCGGCGTGTTCGGTGCGCCGAGCATGTTTGTCGACAACGAATTGTTCTTCGGTCAGGATCGCCTGGACTTTGTCCGCGAAGCCTTGGGCTAGATCTCGATAACCAGTCGGCCCTGCGCCTCACCCGAGGCTTGCAGGTCATAGGCTGCCTCGGCGGTTTGCAGCGTGAACCGCCGGGGATCGAGCAAAGGCTTCAACAAGCCTGCTTCAATCAACTTCGCGGCCTCGCCAAGTATCTGCCCGTGCCGCTCGCGACCGTTGCCGGTCAGCAAAGGCAGCAACGTGAAGATTCCCGAGTAACTCGCCGCCCGGAACGACAATGGCGCCAGACTGTGTTGCCCCCAGCCGAGACAGCTCAACACGTGCCCCTGATAAGTGCGCACAGCCTTGAACGACGCATCCAGCGTCTCGCCTCCGACTGTGTCATAAACGATATCGAAACCCTCCCCCGCCGTATGCTGCTGTACATACTGTTCAACCGACTGCTGGCGGTAGTCGATAAAGGTTGCACCGAGGCTTTCGATAATCGCCTGCTGCCTCGCCGACCCCGTGGCAAATACCTCGGCACCGAATGCCCGGGCCAACTGCACCGCCACATGCCCGACGCCACCAGCGCCACCGTGAATCAATACCTTGTGATCAGTCTGAACCCGAGCGCGATCCAGCAAGCCTTCCCACGCGGTGATCAACACCAGCGGCAGCGCTGCCGCCTCAGTCATGCTCAGATTGCTCGGTTTGCGCGCCAGCAACCGCGCATCAACAGCGGCGAATTGCGCCAGTGAGCCTTGCTGACCGCCAATCCCGGTCGCCATGCCATACACCTGATCGCCGACCTGCCAATCGCTGACCCCGGCACCGAGCGCTTCGACAATCCCTGCCAGATCCATACCCAGCACCGCCGGCAATGGCTGACGGGCATGAGCTGCCTCCCCGGCGCGGATTTTCCCATCCAATGGATTCACCCCACTGGCGATGATTCTGACCAACACCTGCCCCGCTTCAGGCACGGGCTTAGGGATGGAGGCCAAACGAAACGGTGCATTGGCCGAGTCGACGATCAGGGCGAGCATTTCAAGTGAGTCAGTCATTTCGCAATCTCATGTCAGTGGAGAGTTGCGTTGATCATCCGCCCGCCCACTCATGCCGATAAGACGCTATATAGCTATAGTGACCATGCCTATTTGGAATCAATGAGAAAGCCCTTGGACAAACTCAATGCAATGGCGGTTTTCGTAAGAGTAGTCGAGCGTGGCAGTTTCTCTGCTGTCGCTCGGGAACTGCAGACCAGCCAACCGACCATCAGCAAAATCCTCCGGGCTCTGGAAACAGAGCTTGGAGGCAAGCTGATTGCCCGTAGTACTCGCCAGCTTTCGCTGACCGACGAAGGCCAGCGTTACTACAACGAATGCCGACAGATTCTTGCGGCGGTCGACTCGGCCGAACACAGCTTTCAGTCCGGACGGGAAGCGGTCGCCGGACCTTTGCGAGTGGGCTCCTCCGTCAGTTTCGGGCGATTGCAGATTGCTGCGCGACTGCCGGATTTCCTTGAGCGCTATCCACACGTTGAAATCGATTTACAGCTCAGCGATCAGAATCAGGACCTGGTCAGCGAAGGCCTGGACGTCACATTACGCATTGGCGAGTTGAGCGACTGCGGTTTGATCGCCCGGCAGATCGGCACCACCCATCGAGTCACCGTCGCCAGTCCCAACTATCTGGCTCGCCGTGGCCAACCACACACACCGGAAGAACTGAACCAGCATAACTGCCTGCTGTTCAACCTGCTGAGCAGCCAGAATCAGTGGATCTACGAAAAAAACGCTCAGCGCTACAACGTGCGGATCAAAGGCAACGCCCAGAGCAACAATTCGGAGGCGATACGCGAGATGGTGTTGGGCGGGCTAGGCATTGCGCTGTCGCCGGTGTGGTTATTCAGCGAGGATTTGAAGGCTGGTCGGGTGATCGCGATCCTGCAGGACTACCGCGCACAATCGTTGCCGATCCATGCGGTGTTCCCGGCCAATCGTCGCCAATCGGCCAGGGTCAAGGCGTTCGTCGACTATATGAGCGAAGCATTCGCCCACGCACCCGAGCTTGCGCCGCCGTCCGAAGACTGACGGCGCACCACCGACTCAGATTGCGGCGGTTCGGGTGTTCAGCCACGCCAGCGCAGCACCGTCAAGCAAAGGGCTCAAACGTTCACGAACTTGCGCGTGGTAAGCGTTAAGCCACTCGCGCTCGTCCTGAGTCAGCAACGAAGGCTCCAGACAACGGGTGTCGATCGGGCACAAGGTCAGGGTTTCGAACTTGAGGAACTCGCCAAACTCGCTGCTGCCTGCCACGCGGTTCAACACCAGGTTCTCGATCCGCACGCCCCAGCGACCTGGACGATAAGTGCCCGGTTCGATCGAGGTGATCATCCCCGGCTGCATCGCGGTTTGCGGCGCCGGTGCGGCTTGGTAGGCAATCACTTGCGGGCCTTCATGAACGTTCAGGAAGTAGCCGACGCCATGCCCGGTGCCGTGACCATAATCCACGCTCTCCGCCCAGATCGGCGCACGCGCGATGGCGTCGAGCAACGGCGAAAGAATGCCGCGCGGGAACTGTGCACGGGACAAGGCAATCACCCCCTTGAGTACGCGTGTACAGTCGCGTTTCTGCTCGGCGGTCGGCGTGCCCACCGGCACCATCCGCGTAATGTCGGTGGTACCGCCCAGGTATTGACCGCCGGAGTCGATCAGCAACAGGCCGTCGCCTTCGATCACCGCGTGCTCTTCTTCGGTCGCGTGGTAGTGCGGCATCGCACCGTTGGCGTTGAAGGCGGCAATGGTGTTGAAGCTCAGCGACACATACCCCGGACGACGGGTACGGGCGGCGGTCAGGTGTTCGTCGATGGTCAGTTCGGTGATGCGTTCACGACCGAGGGCGCTGTCGAGCCAGGTGAAAAACTCGCAGAGCGCCGCGCCGTCCTGCTCCATGGCCTGACGGATGTGTTCGGCATCGGCGAGACTTTTCTGCGACTTGGCGAGGGTGGTCGGGTTCAGACCTTCAATCAGCTTCACGCCGCTGCCGAGGTTATTCAGCAAACCGCTAGTCACCCGTGCTGGATCGACTTGCAGGCTTGCACCATTTGGCACGGCAGCCAGCGCCGAGGCCACTTCGCTGTAGTCGCGCAGGGTAACGCCGTCCTGTTCGAGGATCGCGCGCAATGGCGCATCGACCTTGCTCAGCGCGACAAACAAGGTTGCCTGCTGCTGGCCGATCAGGGCGAAGGACACGAATACCGGGTTGAACGACACATCACCGCCGCGCAGGTTGAACAGCCAGGCGATGTCGTCGAGGGTGGCGATAAAGTGCCAATCGGCACCGCGCGCTTTCAGGCTTTCACGCAGCTTGGCGAGTTTCTCGCCACGGCTGACGGTGGCCTGCGGCGGCAAGTGCTGATAGATCGGTTGATTCGGCAGGCTCGGACGGTCGCTCCAGACCTCGTTCAACAGATCGATATCGGTGCGCAGCCGTGCGCCACGCTCCTCAAGCTTGCTGCTCAGTGAGCGTGCCGACGCCACGGCCATCACCGCGCCATCGACCGCAACCACGCCTCCTTCCGGAGTTTGTTCGGCCAGCCAGTCCAGCGGGCCGGGTTGACCAGGCTGCAGTTTTACCAACTCGATACCGCTGCCCTTGAGCTCCTTGGTCGCCTGTTCCCAGTAGCGACTGTCGGCCCAAACGCCCGCGAAGTCCTGGGTAACAATCAACGTGCCGACCGAGCCATGAAAGCCCGACAACCATTGCCGCCCTTGCCAATAACCCGGCAGGTATTCCGACAAATGCGGGTCGGCCGACGGCACCAGCAGGGCGTGGATGCCCTCCCGGCTCATCAGCTCGCGGGTATGCGCCAGGCGCTGGGGAACCGCTCCATGGGTCAAAGGCTGCGTACTCATCATGTCTCCTGCTAACCACTTTAATTTTGTTATAGGGCGCTGACTTTTGGTCTGCGCATCAGGATTGGGCGGTAGCCCAGAACGCCGGTGCACTGGCGGTTGCTGCTTTAATCAATTGTGCGGCCTGATCGATGTCCTGCTCGGTGGTGAAACGCCCAAGACTCAAGCGAATGGTCCGACCCGCTGCCCGCACGTCGTGCCCCAGGGCCAGCAGCACATGGGACGGCGCATTGCTCGCGGAGTTGCAGGCCGACGTCGCCGAAAAGGCGATCGAAGCACTCAAGGCCTGGGAATTGAACTCGCCTTCATTGAAGGTCAGGCTCAGGGTATGGGGAATGCGTTGGGTCGGGCTGCCGTTCAAGCGTAGACCGGCAATACCGCTGAGCTGCCCAAGCAAGCGCTCGCGCAGACGGGCGATAGTCGCCGCCTCTTCAGCAAAGTGTTCAGCCGCCAGCGCAAAGGCTGCGCCCATGGCTGCGATCTGGTGCGTGGCCAGGGTCCCGGAGCGTAAGCCGCCCTCGTGTCCACCGCCATGGATCTGCGCCTGCAAGCGCTGCTGGGCACGCGGGCCGACGTAGAGTGCACCAATCCCCTTGGGACCATAGATCTTGTGGGCGGAAAACGACATCAGGTCCACCGGCCATTGGGCCAGATCAATCGCTATCTTGCCCGCGCCCTGTGCAGCGTCGACGTGAAACAACGCGCCGTGCTCACGCACCCGCTGACCGATGGCCGGGATGTCGTTGACGGTACCGAGTTCGTTATTGACCAGCATCAGCGACACCAGAAAAGTGTCTTCGCGCAGTGCCTCGCTGACCGCTTGCGCAGTGATCAGGCCTTCGGCATCTGGCAGCAGATAAGTCACGGCAACCCCGGCATCCTGCAATTGCCTGGCGGTATCGAGGATCGCCTTGTGCTCGATCTGGCTGGTGATGATGTGCCCGCCGGACTGCCCGCGGGCCTGAGCCACGCCTTTGAGGGCGAGGTTGTTGGATTCGGTGGCGCCGGAAGTCCAGACGATCTGCGGCGCTTGCGCGCCCACCAGGTCGGCGACTTGCTGGCGTGCCTGCTCGACCGAACGCCTGGCCTGTTGGCCATAGGCGTGGGAACTGGAAGCCGGGTTGCCGAAGTTACCGCTGAACCCCAGGCAGTCGACCATCACCTGAATGACCCGCTCATCCACTGGTGTGGTGGCGGCGTAATCAAAATACAAAGGACGTTTATTCATAAAAAGACTCGCAGAGCTTGTTCCGGGATCAGGTGTATTCGCTGAAAGCGCCGCACTGGAGGTGGTGTGAAAACTGCGGGAAATCAGCAATACCTGATCGGATGCCGTTAAAGAAGTACGACTTCATTTCAAAGTGCGTAGGAACGCTCCTGAAGTCGAGCTTAACAGGCATCGGACACCGGGTTGAAGCGCAAGTCAGCTAAAGCTCTCGTGCAGCATCGGATACAGCGAAGCGACCAGCAGCAGGGCCATGCCCCAGTTGAACACCCGCAACCAGCGCCGATCACGCAGGACATTGCGCAACAGGCTGCCGCAAGCCGCCCAGACACTGACGCTCGGCAGGTTGATGATAGCGAATACCGCCGCGATGACGATCACATTGGTGAAATAGCCCTGCAGCGGTGTATAGGTGCTGATTGCACCAATTGCCATGATCCAGGCCTTGGGGTTGACCCACTGAAACGCCGCCGCGCCCCAGTAGCTGATGGGTTTGGCGTGACCTTGTTCGGCTTCGGGGACAGGACCCGAATGGGCGATTTTCCACGCCAGGTACAGCAGATAGGCCGCGCCGACATAGCGCAGCACGCTGTACAGCACAGGATAGGTTTGAAACACCGCGCCCAGGCCAAAACCAACGGCGAGCACAAGGACGAAGAAGCCGCAGCTGATGCCGAGCATATGAGGGATAGAGCGGTTGAAGCCGAAATTGACGCCCGAGGCCAGCAACATTGTGTTGTTGGGGCCGGGGGTGATCGAGGTCACCAGGGCGAACAAGGCAAAACCCAGCAGTAAATCCAGCGAGAGTGTCATGGGGCGAGTCCGTCAGGGTCAGTCAGGTGTTGACCCTATCGCAGCCCCCGTGTGAAACCCACGGACAGTTACGTGAAACTTCGAGCGGTACAGTCGCTTAGCTGGCGTGACCGTGAACAGCCACAGCGCGCTCGGCGTTCATCTCGCCATGCTGGTCGTAACCGAACGTCTTCTGCGGCTGGCCGAGCAGTTCGGCTTTTTTGGCCTGGTATTCATCAAACGACAAACCGCGACGATTCAGGGCTTCCATCGCCAGTTCCTGGGTTTCTTCGGCGGTATACGGGCGCAATTCGGGAGCAGGATGACTGGCGCAACCGGCGAGCACCGAGGCAACCAACAACAATGAGGTAACGAGCAAATGGTTCATGGAGAGGCTTCCTGCGGGCGGTCTTGAGCAATGAACACAGGCTACTCCCGCCCCTTGAGCGACAAAAATCATCGCTCTCGATAGTCGCTATCGACCGTTTCGAGACTTGCTGCCGTTTTGTATGGGCCTTCGAAACGAACTGCCGGTTCATCGTTGATGGCGCAACAGTAGCGATGCTGCAACCCGTCGGCCACTCGGTCGCCTTATTGGCGCTGACCTATAGTGAATCGACCGGAAATCGGCGAAGGATTTGCAACATCCACCCACAAGAATATGGAGAACGGTCATGAGCGTTAAACCCATTCCCGAGGGTTATCACAGCGTCACGCCCTACCTGGGAATCCAGAAAGCCGCCGAGGCGATCGACTTTTACAAAAAAGCCTTTGGCGCTACGGAAGTCATGCGTCTGGCGATGCCCGACGGCAGCGTCGGCCATGCTGAACTGCGAATTGGCGACTGCGCCATCATGCTCGGTACACCGTGCGATCAAGGTCCGCTGAGCAACCCAGACAAATCACCGTCCGTGGGTTTGCATCTGTATGTCGAGGATGTGGACAAAAGCTACGCCCAGGCAATCAAGGCGGGTGGCACGGTGGTTTCGGAAGTGAAAGATCAATTCTACGGCGACCGCTCGGGCACCTTGAAGGATCCCTTCGGCCATGTGTGGTTCCTGTCGTCGCGCAAGGAAAACCTGACTCAGGCGCAAATCGAAGCGCGGGCGAAGGAGATGTTCAAACAGCAGTAACCCCCTCCCCCCGCAGGACACGGCGTCGCCCGCCCATAAGTTTCCTCTGTGAAGCCACGGGCGATGCCGTCCGCGCTTACAAAAACCCTCAAGAAAACCTGAAGACCCGAGTGCTAGTCTGCCCAACGCACCCTAGGGATAGACAAGGAACAGGTCTTCAGCATGAGTGACTACATCAAACTGAACAAAGACAACTGGGACGAACGCGCCCCGTTGCATGCCGCCTCAACCGAATATGGGACTCAGACTTTCATCGACGACGCCTATCACCTCTCCGACGTCGTGCGCTTCGACGTACCGTTATTGGGGGATATCTCGGGCTTTCGCGGCGTGCATCTGCAATGCCACATCGGCACCGACACGCTCTCGCTGGCCCGCCTCGGGGCGCAAATGAGCGGGCTCGACTTCTCACCGGCCGCCATCGTCCAGGCACGCGCGTTGGCCGAGCGCAGCGGCGCGCTAATCGAGTATGTCGAATCCGAGGTTTACCACGCGACTTCAGTGTTGCCACCCGCCTCGTTCGATCTGGTGTACACCGGCATCGGCGCCTTGTGCTGGCTGCCGAGTATCGACACGTGGGCGCGCACGGTCAGCGACCTGCTCAAGCCGGGTGGACGCTTGTTCATCCGCGAGGGCCACCCGATGTTGTGGTCGATCAACGAAGGCCGCGAAGACGCCTTGTCCGTCGAGTTCCCGTATTTCGAGCGCGAAGAGCCTTTGGTCTGGGATGACGAATGCACCTATGTCGAGACCGATGTGCGGCTCAAGGCCTCCGTCACGCATGCATGGAACCACGGCCTGGGAGAAATCATCACCGCACTGCTGACCCACGGGCTGGACATCACCGGTCTGGTGGAGCATCAAAGTATTCCCTGGAACGCCTTGCCCGGTCAGATGGTCTGCGATGACCACGGCGAATACCGTTTGAAAGAAGCCCCGTGGCGCCTGCCGCTGAGTTATACCTTACAGGCGGTGAAACGCCGGGGCTGAGCACGGGTGCGCATTCCGGCCAGGGCGCGTACGTACTGGTTTACCTGCTCTGGAAACGCATCAGCGCTCCAAGGAGTTACAGCCTCGGGAGGCTTTCTATGGGAGTGCTGTCAGCAACTTGCTCATGGGGACCGCCCTGAGCCCGGCAACACTGAAGGTTTCTGCGCAGCGTCGGTACCCAAGGTGCTGAAAAAACTCTTCGCTGGTGCCGGTGCTGTTGAGTCGCGCCTGACTGAAACCATGCTCGATCAACCAGATTTCGAGACCCTGGATCAACGCCTGCCCGGCCCCCCGGCGAAACCATTCCGGCAGGACGTAACAAAACCCGACCTTGCCGCTGACAGCAGCCATGGCCACCCCAATCGGCTTGTCGTCCAACAGCGCGAGGTTCAGGTACAGACGTGGATCGGTCAGCCAGGGCTGTACATGTTCAACGGTTTTGTTGTGGGTCCAGGCCGCAACGACTTTCGGGTCATTGCGGTGATCTGCAGCGCACCCGACCTTGATCGAGCGCTCGACGATCCGGCTGATAATCCCCGCATCCGCGGGCCCGGCCTTGCAAATGTGTAGTGGGGCATCCATAGCGCTATCACCTCATTCCATTGAGTCAAAGCTGCGAGGGACGATAGCGCCGCGAGGGTCCGCTGACTAACGGAGAGAAGTTACATTTGATGTGCAGCGAAAATCGCTATCGCGGGCAAGCCTTGCTCCTACGGATTGATGTAGTCCACAAGTCGTGCAGCCGGCTTATAACCTGTAGGAGCAAGGCTTGCCCGCGATAGCGGAGTCAGGGCTGCAACGGCATCGTCAGATCAACCCGCAAGCCATCGGCACGGCTGTCGAAATGCAACACGCAGCCACAGCGCTGGACGATCGCCTGGACAATCGCCAGCCCAAGCCCACAGCCGGTGCTTGCGCCGTTGCGCCAGAAACGCTGGGTCAGGTGTTGCAGGTCATCGGCGGCGATGCCGGGGCCATGGTCGCGCACCTGAAAACGCACGCGGTTACCCATGGTTTCAAGGCTCAGTTCCACCGCCGCATCCGCCGGGGTGTGGCGTAAGGCGTTGTCCAACAGATTGCGCAAGGCGGCAATCGACAGCACGGCTGGCATCTGCACCGGTGCCTGTGAGTACTTCGCTGGCAAGTGCAGTTTGATCCGCTGACGATCACCGCTAGCCGCGTCTTGAATCGCCAGACGGGCCACCTCTTCGGCGCTGCACTGCACGCCATCGTCGAACGACAGACTGCCTTCGACCCGCGCCAGCAACAGCAATTGCTCAAGCGTGCGGTGCAAGCGATCGGCGCCTTCCTCGGCGCGGGCCAGGGACTGATCGCGGGCGGCGCCTTCGGTCATGCGCGCCACTTGCAGGTGCGTCTTGATCGCCGTCAACGGGCTGCGTAGCTCATGAGCGGCATCGCCAGTCAGCCGTCGCTCGCGCTCGATGGCCTTGCCGATTCGCTGGAACAGCTGATTCTGGGTTTCCAGCAACGGTTGCAGTTCGCTCGGCAGCGGATGGATTTGCAATGGCTCAAGGGAGTCGGCGCTGCGGCGCATCAAGGCATCGCGCATGCGATTAAGCGGCGCCAGGCCTTGGCCGATCCCGAGCCAGAGCAGCCACAGGCAACCGAGCAACGCGACGCCCACCGGCACCGACGCGGCCAGCAGTACCGACATGTTCAGTGCCTCGCGCTCGACTTGCCGGTCGGCCGTGGTGATGCGCACATCACCGCGAGCCAAGGTGAAACTGCGCCAGCGCGCACCGTCGATCATCTGGTCATGGAAGCCCATCTGTTCAGCTTCCAGGGTTTGTTCGGGAGTGCTGTGACTGCGGGCCAGAATCTCGCCGCGCAAGGAGCTGACCTGACAGGCCATGCCCCCCGGAATATTCAACTGCTCAGCACTGAAATGCGTGCCATCGCCCTTGCTCGGCAGCGCCGGCAATTGCTCCAGCAACCCGGCGACCATACGCGCCGAGGCCACCAGCCGCTGGTCGAGGGAAAACATCATCTGATTGCGCAAGTCGCTGAGCATCCAGGCCGCAGCCAGGGCCCAGATCAGCGCGAAGGCCGCGCCGAGGGTCAGACTCAGGCGCAAACGCAAACTCATCACTTCGATTGCTCTCCGCCATCCGCCGGCCCAAGGCGATAACCCAGCCCGCGCACGGTTTCAACGATGCCGTTGCCGAGTTTACGTCGCAGGTGATGGATATGTACGTTGAGGGCGTTGCTTTCCAGTTCATCGTTGAACCCGTAAACGCTGTCCTTGAGTTGCTCGGTCGACAGCACCCGGCCACGGTTGTGCAGCAAGGCTTGCAACAACGATTGCTCGCGGCGCGACAGGTCTACCGGTTGACCGGCCAGCAGCGTTTCGCGGCTGCTCGGATCGTAAGTCAGGGCGCCATGCTCGATCAGATTGACGCTGCGCCCCGCCACACGCCGCAGCAAGGTGTGCAGACGCGCAGCCAATTCACGCAGGTCAAAGGGCTTGAGCAGATAGTCATCGGCGCCCGCTTGCAGGCCATCGACGCGGTCGGTCACCGAATCGCGCGCGGTCAGAATCAGCACCGGAATCTCCAGGCCGTGATGACGCAACTGCTGCAGCAGCTTCAGACCGTCTTCGTCCGGCAGCCCCAGGTCGAGCACCATCACGTCGAACTTGGCAACCTTGAGCATCGCCCGGGCAGCCGAAGCCGTGGCGACATGCTCCACGGTCAGGCCCTGGGCCGTGAGGCCGGCAACGATGCCGCTGGCGATCAGCTCATCGTCTTCACAGACAAGTACGTGCATGGTGAGACCTGTGGAAAAGGGATGAGTCAAACAGCTTGGGATTAAGCCGCGATTATGTCGAGCCGCACGGTCGAAGTGAAGGGGCCGCCGCATGCGTTCTTACATGCTCGCGACTTGAGATCAGACGTAATTTCTCAGCAATCGGAACAATCGCGTTCACACACTGCCCAGCTACAAATAATCGCCCTACCGGCCCAAAATTTAGCATCTTTATTTCTTCAAAAACACTGTCAACTCTGACAGGTTTAAAAACCACCATTCGGGCATATAGTCGAACACCTTACAAAACCAAACAGGGTCAAATCATGCCTAATATCGTAAACACCGTCGCCGTCGACTGGAGATCAGGAAAAGACCGTTGCTATTTTTTCTTCAAAGACACTAACACGTTCTCACGCTTTAATAACGCTGATGATGAAGTCCCGGCAGGTTACCCCACGAAGGTCAATGAAGCCAATTGGCAGGGTTTCCATAGCCATGCAACAAAACTGCGCTTTGGATTCCACTATACAGAGGGCGCCGTAATTGGTGACGACGATCGTTTATACTTATTTTATTATGAAGGAAACATCCCCACAATATGCAGCTACAACCAAGACAAGGACAAAGTCGAAACGATCAAGCCGATCTCATCAGACAACAGATGGAAGCTACTAGCACCTCACTTCCAAAACATTATTACCGCGACCTGGTGGAGCCATAGCACTATTCTGCTTATCATGAATGATGGACACTACCTTCGACTAAACATTCAAACCCATACTATAGAAAAGCTCCCCATCAACAATAATACCTGGCAAGGACTGGACCCTTATAAATATGAAATAGTGACCGCCGTACAGTTTGACAATGATCTTTCCCGCAACTATTACTACATCTTCCTCACTGAGAATCGCTATCTGAAATACGACATGCAAGACGACCTAGTAATAGATGGTCCAAACGCCATAAACGATTACAACTGGAAGGGACTTCTGCGAAATTAAGCATCAAAAAATGCCCGATATAAAACATGTCGGGCATTGACATCAATGACCATAGAGCCACATAAAATGCTGGCCTTCTTCCCCTCACCTACGCTCATCCACAAACAATATGGCGCCGTCCCGCCCTACCCCCTCTCACCTTCAGCGCACCGGTTAATCATCGGTTAATCGCCACCCATCATCGTGCACCCTACTTGCACCGCGATAAGGCTTTCCCATGCGTCGTCTGTTTCTACTGTTTTTTCTTTTCATCGCAGGGCTGGCCCAGGCCGCGTCGAACCCGTTCGACACCAAAGCTGATTTCCTGCCGGTCGGCAAAGCCTTTGTTTTTACCTCCGAACGCCTTGAATCCGGCGAAACCCAACTCTTCTGGCAAATTGCCGACGGCTACTACCTGTATCAGCAACGGATGAAGTTCGACGGTTTACCCGAGGCGGATAAACCGCCGCTGCCGTTGGGTGAAGCCCACAGTGACGAGTTTTTTGGTGATCAGCAGGTGTATCGCCAGGGCCTGGAGTTGAAAGTCCCGGCCGGCGCCAGTGGCCAGATCAAAGTGGGGTTTCAGGGCTGTGCCGATGCCGGTTTATGTTATCCGCCACAAACTCAGGTGATCGACCTCGGTGGTAGCACGGCGGCGGTCAATGCCGCGCAAGCACCAGATGAAGCCTTGGCCAGCGGTCTGCAACAGCGGGCGCTGGGCTGGAGTTTGCTGGTGTTCTTTGGTCTGGGACTGTTGCTGGCTTTCGCGCCTTGCTCGTTACCGATGCTGCCGATTCTCGCCGGTTTGATCGTCGGCAGCGGCGCCAGCCCCAAGCGTGGTTTCGCTTTGGCCGGCAGTTATGTGGTCTGCATGGCGCTGGTGTACGCGGCGCTGGGCGTAGTAGCCGCGTTGCTCGGTGCGAACTTGCAGGCCTTGTTGCAGAACGTCTGGTTGCTCGGCAGTTTCGCCGTGGTGTTTGTGTTGTTGTCGTTGCCGATGTTCGGCTTCTTCGAACTGCAACTGCCAGTCGCGCTGCGTGACCGTCTGGAAAACGCCAGTCGCAAGCAAGGCGGCGGCAGCCTGATCGGTGCCGGGGTGCTCGGCGCCTTGTCCGGATTGCTGGTCGGCCCGTGCATGACCGCGCCGCTGGCTGGAGCCTTGCTGTACATCGCCCAGAGCGGTAACGCGCTGCACGGAGGGCTGATCCTGTTCGCCATGGGCATCGGCATCGGCTTGCCGCTGCTGTTGCTGGTGACCGTCGGCAACCGCTTCCTGCCCAAACCCGGCACCTGGATGAACCTGCTCAAAGGCATCTTCGGTTTCCTGTTCCTCGGTACCGCGCTGGTGATGGTGCGGCCAGTGCTTGATGAGTCGCTATGGATTGGTCTATGGGGTGCGCTGCTGTTGATCATCGCCTACAGCGCCTGGCGCCAGACCGGTGGATTCGGCCGCGCCGCCCATGTGTTCGGTGGCATGGCGCTGCTTTCCGGATTGTGGGGCAGCCTGCTGTTGATCGGTGCTGCGGGTGGCAGCGATGACCTGTTCAATCCATTGCAGGTTTACAGTGCACAGGCATCGACCCGCGTCGCCGGCCCCACGGCTGACGACGCCTTCATCACCGTCAAGGATCCCGCTGCGCTGCAACACGAACTCGACACTGCCCGCGCCCAGGGCCAGTGGGTGCTGCTGGACTACTACGCTGACTGGTGTGTGTCGTGCAAGATCATGGAGAAACAGGTGTTCGGCAAACCCCAGGTAATGGATGCGCTGAAAGATGTCCGCTTGCTGCGCCTGGACGTGACCGCCGACAATGCTGCCAGCCGTGAACTGCTCGGCCATTACAAAGTGCCGGGGCCGCCAAGCCTGTTGTGGATCGGCACCGACGGCATCGAGCGCCGTAGCCAGCGCATCACCGGAGAGGTGGATGCCGCCGGTTTCCTCCAACGCTGGAACATGACTCGGGACGCTCGTTAATGCTGACCTTTACCCTCGGCACCTTTGCCATTGCGCTCAACCACCTGCTGCTGATCAGTGCCCTGGCACTGGCCACCCTGGTCGGCTGGCGGGTGGCCAAGCGCGGTGGCGAGAACCCCGAGTCGGTGCTGTTCAGCCTGTTCCTGCTGGGCCTGCTCGCGGCCAGAGTGGGATTCGTGCTCACCTACTGGGCCCACTACCGTGATGACCCGTGGCAGATCATCGACCTGCGCGATGGCGGTTTCCTCGCCTGGCCCGGGGTGATTGCCCTGCTGCTGGCAACACTGTTGCGGGGCTGGCGCCGACCGGCGCTGCGCAAACCGTTGGGCGCGGGCGTTGGCAGCGGCCTGTTGTTCTGGTTGCTGGCAAGTTTGTCCCTGAACCTCTACGAACAAGGCACGCGCCTGCCGGACATCGTCTTGCGCAACGCCGCCGGCGAAACCGTGCAACTGGCCGATTATCAGGGCGGCCCCTTGGTGATCAACCTGTGGGCCACCTGGTGCCCGCCCTGCCGGCGTGAAATGCCGGTGCTGGAGAACGCCCAGCAACATCGGCCCGACCTGACCTTTCTGTTCGTCAATCAGGCCGAAAGCATGCAAAGCGTCAGCACCTTCCTCGCAACCCAAGGCCTGAGCCTTTCCAATGTGCTGTTCGATGGCGGCGGCCGACTGAGTCAGGCCGTTGGCTCCATGGCGCTACCGACTACGCTGTTCTACAGCGCCGAAGGCCGAATGCTCGGTAGCCACCTAGGTGAATTATCGGAAGCCAGCCTGGCCCGTGCCCTGGAAAACTTCGACTCCCCAACTTCTGCCATACAGGCCACACCTTCAAGGAAACTGCCATGCCCCGCCTCCGCCACCTGCTGACGCTGTCCCTGGGCGCAGCGCTGCTGCAAATCCCGATGCTGCAGGCCGAAGAGCTGCCTGCGGCGATCCGCAAGATCGAAGAAAAAGGTGCGAAAATCATCGGCAGTTTCGATGCGCCTGATGGCTTGCGTGGTTATGCCGCGCAGTACCAGAACCGCGGCATGGCCTTGTACCTGACGCCCGACGGCAAGCACGTGCTGCTCGGCAACCTGTACGACGCCGATGGCAAGGACCTGAGTGCCGAGCCGCTGCAAAAACTGGTCTACGCGCCAATGGCCAAGGAAGTCTGGGCGAAGATGGAAGCCAGCAACTGGATCGCCGACGGCAGCAAGGATGCACCGCGCACCGTCTACCTGTTCAGCGACCCGAACTGCCCTTACTGCAATATGTTCTGGGAGCAGGCCCGGCCGTGGGTGAAGGCCGGCAAAGTGCAGCTGCGGCACATCATGGTCGGGATCATCCGAGAGGACAGCCCGGGTAAATCCGCCGCCCTGTTGGCCAGCAAAGACCCGGGCAAGGCCCTGGAGGAACACGAGAAGGCGGGCAAGCAAAGCTCGTTGAAAGCGCTGACAAGCATTCCCGCCGCGATCCAGGCCAAACTCGACGCCAATATGAAGCTGATGGAAGAGCTCGAATTGTCCGCCACTCCGGCCATCTTCTACATGGACGACAAGGGTGAGTTGCAACAACAGCAAGGCGCGCCGTCGCCGGAAAAACTGGTGAAGATTCTCGGGCCGAAGTAGTTTTTTACCGTCAGGTTTCTACTGGATGCAACGACGTCATCGCGAGCCTGCTCGCGATGGCGTCCGAATGATCGACTAAGTTCTCTCCGCCAGAAACTTCAGCAGCGCCTTGGTGACGAACTCAGGATTCTCCAGGTTCGAAATGTGCCCTGCCTCCGGCACCAACAGATACGGGCAACCGATCAACTCGGCCATTTCCCTGGTTTCCGACGGTGGTCGCGGTTTGTCCTGATCACCGCACATCAGCAGCGTGGTTTCAGGATTCAGCTCGCCCAGACGCGGCAGCAGATCATCACGACCAAACGTAATGCGCCCCATCGGCACAATGCTTTCACGCAAACGCTCAGGCGGCAGCGCGGCCAGCCTGGCGCGGAAATCCTGATAAAGCGCCGACTGAGGGTCGATGCCTGGACGGAAGAAAATCGGCACCACGATATCGAGTAACTGCGGCGAGATAACACCGCTGTCTTCGATCTGCTTGAACAGCGAGAAATAGTACTGGCGAGTCGGCTCGGGCTCGACACCGACATAGGTGTCCATCAACACCAGGCCGTTGAGGCGCTGTGGGGCCGACAGCGCCAGACGCACGCCCCACATGCCGCCGACCGAAAGCCCGACCAGGGCGACGCGGTCAATATCCAGATGATCAAGCAACGCCAGTACCTGCCGCGCCTGATCATCCAGCGAAGTCATGCCCTCAGGTAACGGCCCGGACTCCCCGTGCCCCCACAGGTCCACGGCAATCACCCGATAGTGTTGCGACAACGCCACAATCTGCGGCGCCCACATGGTCTGGTCCCACAAGTAACTACCCGCCAACAGCACCACCGGACCAGTGCCTTGGTCGACGTAGTGAAGCGATTGTCCATCAATCGTAGCGAAGGGCATCAACTGTCTCCTTTCTGAATCGGGTCAACCAAAAAACTCCGGCAGCCTGTCCCGGCGACGGGGGACAGTCAATCCGAACTTCAATTGAGGTCGTAACACGTCTGCGCTGGTCAGTAGCAAGCGTGGTTCAAGGACTGTCTGCGTGAGGTGTTGGACAAAGGGGCCTCAACATAACAATCGCTATCAATTGACAATCATTATCATTAACACTAGCTTGTCACTCGATGCGTAGGACGGCTCCGCCCCCCTTGGTCGTCCTATTTACTTTTTGCAGCAAGGTGATTTCCATGACGGAACCAGTAACCACAAGCAGGTGCGACTCACCCTTACTCCAGGCGTTCGTTAATAATCGACTGATTCTGGTCAAAATCGCAGCCCGCATTACCGGCTGCCGATCCCGCGCTGAAGATGTCGTTCAGGATGCGTTTTTCAGGCTGCAATCAGCACCGCAAATCACCTCCTCGTTCAAGGCTCAGCTCAGCTACCTGTTTCAGATCGTACGTAACCTGGCGATTGACCACTACCGCAGACAGGCGCTGGAACAAAAGTATTCGGGCACCGAAGAAGAAGGCTTGAACGTGGTCATTCACGATGCCTCGCCAGAAACCTCGCACATCAACTTCTCGATTCTGGAAAACATTGCCGATGCCCTCGGCCAATTACCGAGTCGCACCCGCTACGCCTTCGAGATGTATCGCCTGCACGGCGTGCCGCAAAAGGACATCGCCAAGGAACTCGGCGTGTCGCCGACCCTGGTGAACTTCATGATTCGTGATGCCCTGGTGCATTGCCGCAAGGTTTCGGGCAAGCGCAGCGATACGTTCGCCCGCCGCTAAAAGATCGCAGCCTGTGTGTTGTGGTTCAGTTTTTTTGGACCGTTCTGGAGATACCGCCTTGAGCCTTACCGAGCAAGCGCAGGTTTCAGGTCAAAGGGTTGGCCTGACTTCAGCTTTTAGGCACCGGCACGATGGCAATCTTGTACGGATCGAAAATCTTCAGCATCTGCCCGTTATCCCGCAACCCCTGCAGCAACTTGCCGAAGGTTTCCGCGCTGATCGGCGCTTGCGGACGTAACAACGCGTAATGGTGATAAACCTGATCGATGCGCTGGGATACCAACAACTGCGGCCTGACCTTTTCATTGCGCAGCAGGTAATCGTAGAGGTACGAACGTGTGACCAGTGCAATGTCGGCGCGATTGCGCAGAACCATTAAAATATTGCTGTCGTGAGAAGTCGTGAGCGTCGCGTTGTAACTGTCCTTGAGAAATTGCGGATCGTTATTGAAATTGGCAAATTCATAGTGATAACCGCTGTACAGCGCCAGACGCTTGCCTTTCAAATCGGTGAAGTAACCCTGCTGACGATCCGGCTTGCTCTGTGCGACAAAGATTTCAGCATCTTCCAGCCCCATGTCGACGGTGCTGTGCGGGATATCCTTCCAACCCCACTCCGGATTTTCGAAGATTGCCATGTCAGTCCGGCCATCCTGGAAATCACCGAATCGACGCTGCAAGGAAGTCGGCACGAGTTTGAACTCATAGTCGGTTTGCGAGTGGTTCAGCGCCTCGACCAACTGCGGTAGCAACCCGGTATCGTCGCCATTCTCCGGTCGAACGGTGTACGGCGGAAAGTGCGCAGCGCCCACCTGCACTACTTGTGCGGCCGAAACCGGGAGTACGGATAGCGCACCCAGCGCCATCAGCGAAATCCGTAAAGCCTTCCGAACTGGCGAAGACATCAAAACGAGCCCACCTCTAAAAATATATCGACTACAACCAAGCTAGGCGGTTTTATCCGCTTCGACAACTTGGTGATGGCTATTTAATAAGTTTTTGCGAAACGGTCACTTTTCTTCCAACACCAGAATCAAGGCTTCGTCGGCCAATTGATCGAGGCTCATGCTGCCATCCGGCCGAAACCAGGTGGTGGTCCAGGACAGCGCGCCGGTTAGAAAACGTCGGGTAATAAATACGTCGCCGCGAATGAAACCGGCGTCTTTCGCCTCACCCAGTACCTGCAACCAGATCTGCTCATAGATATCGCGCAGCGCTAGCACCTGGGCCTGACCTTCTTGCGAAAGCGAACGCCATTCGTAGACCAGCACCGTCATTGCTTCGCCGCTGCCGCCCATGATCGACTGCAACTCACAGCGGATCAGTGCCAGCACCCGCTCGCGCACATTGGTCGCTTGCGCCAGGGAGGCGCGCATCAATGCGGTGTTGTAGCGAATGGTTTCTTCCATCACCGCCCGCAGGATTTCATCCTTGCTTTTGAAGTGATGAAAAATGCTTCCCGACTGAATCCCGACCGCACTGGCCAGGTCACGCACCGTAGTGCGCTCGTAGCCCTTGTTGCGAAACAGGTGAGCGGCCATTTGCAGCAGTTTGCCGCGAGCGCTGTCGGGATCGGTCAGTTGCCCGTTGTCGACCAACTCGCGCATTACCAGCAGGGCTTTTTGCTCGTCCACCCGTTCTCTCCTACAGTCGCTCAATCAATTGTGCGATCACACCACGAATGCAATGGGTTTGCGCGGGCAATTTAAGCTGACCGGGACGACCAAGCAAGCGCTTGGGAAGAAGATGTAACCAGCATTTACAAACCAAGCGCTTGCTTGGTAGTCTCGAGCCACTTCTGTCGGAGGCTTGCAATGAACAAAACCGTTCGTATCGGCTGCGCCAGTGCCTTCTGGGGCGATACCTCGACCGCCGCCGCGCAATTGGTTGACGGTGCCCAGCTGGACTATCTGGTGTTCGACTATCTGGCAGAAATCACTATGTCGCTGCTGGCCGGCGCACGGATGAAAGATCCCCAGGCCGGTTACGCGACCGACTTCGTCGAAGTCCTCAGCCCGCTCCTCAAGCAACTTTGCGAACAGAACATCCGCGTGATCAGCAACGCCGGCGGGGTCAACCCACTGGCCTGCGCAGCAGCGCTGCAAGCGGCGTGCGATAAAGCCGGTGTGCCACTGAAGATCGCCGTGTTGCTCGGTGATGACCTGCAACCGCAGTTCAAGCAATTGGCTACCAGCGGCGTAAAGGAAATGTTCAGCGGCGCCCCACTGCCGCCAATGTGCGTGTCGACCAACGCCTACCTCGGCGCCCCCGGCATCGTCGAGGCGCTACGCCTGGGTGCGGACATCGTTATCACCGGCCGGGTGGTCGACAGCGCCGTGGTCAGCGCGGCATTGGTGCATGAGTTCAGCTGGTCGTGGCAGGACTACAACAAACTGGCCCAAGCCGCGCTGGCCGGGCACCTCATCGAATGCGGTGCACAGTGCACCGGCGGCAACTTCACCGATTGGCAAAAAGTGCCCGACTACGAACACATCGGTTTCCCCATCGTCGAAGTCAGCGCCGACGGCCAGTTCATCGTCAGTAAACCCGAAGGTACCGGCGGTTTGGTCACACCGCTGAGCGTCGGCGAGCAACTGCTGTACGAAATCGGCAATCCTCGCGCCTATCTGCTGCCCGATGTGGTCTGCGATTTCAGCCTGGTCAAACTCCAGCAACACGCCAACAACGCCGTGCATGTACACGGCGCCAAAGGCTTGCCACCGCCCCGTCAATACAAGGTCTGCGCGACCTGGCCGGACGGCTTTCGCTGCACCGCCAGCTGCCTTATCGCCGGGATCGACGCGGTGGCCAAGGCACGTCGGGTGAGCCAGGCGATCATTGCCAAGACCTCGGAAATGTTCAGCCAACGCGGCTGGGCGCCCTACAGCGAAGTGAACATTGAGCTACTCGGCAGCGAAGCGACTTATGGTCCGCATGGCCAACGCCAGGACAGCCGCGAAGTAGTGATCAAACTGGCGGTGCGGCACCCGGACAAACAAGCGCTGATCCTGTTTTCCCGTGAGATCGCTCAAGCCGCCACCGGTATGGCGCCGGGGTTGACCGGAATCGTCGGAGGCCGGCCAACCGTGTACCCATTGATCCGTCTGTTCTCGTTCCTGATCGACAAAAATACCTGCATGCTGGAAGTCGACCTGCAAGGCCAACGTTATCCCTGCGCCCTGCCTGCCCTCGATCACCTCGACGTTGCCGACCTGCCGCTGCCCTTTGATCCGCCCAAACCCCACGCTCGCGCCGACGCCAGTGTGGCGCTGGTGAAACTCGCGGTGGCGCGCTCCGGCGACAAGGGCAATCACAGCAACATCGGCGTCATGGCCCGCGCCCCCGAATACCTGCCGTGGATCGCCGAAGCACTGACACCTGCGGTGATCGTCGACTGGATGAGTCACGTGCTTGACCCGATCCACGGACGTGTCGAGCGCTGGTATTTACCCGGTACTCACAGCCTGAACTTTCTCCTGGAAAACGCCCTCGGTGGCGGTGGCGTGGCCAGCCTGCGAATCGACCCGCAAGGCAAGGCGTTCGCCCAGCAGCTATTGGAAATCCAGATCCCGGTGCCGCAAGGCATCGCTGACCAAGTCAAGTAGAGGACGGTTGCCGTGGCCTTTGATTCGATATTCAAACCCGAGCTGTTTTCCGGCCAGAGGATTATTGTCACCGGTGGCGGCAGTGGCATCGGCCGTTGCACCGCGCATGAGCTGGCAGCCCTCGGCGCCCATGTATTGCTGATCGGGCGCAAACCCGAGAAGCTGCAAAAGGTCGCGGCGGAAATCATCGAGGACGGTGGCAAGGCGGATTGGCAGGCCTGCGACATTCGCGATGAAGAAGCGGTCACGCAATTGGTCGGGCAACTGATCAAGGACCACGGGCCGATTCATGGCCTGGTCAATAATGCTGGCGGCCAATACCCGGCGCCCTTGGCCTCGATCAATCAGAAAGGTTTCGAAACCGTGCTGCGGACCAATCTGGTGGGCGGGTTCCTGATGGCCCGCGAGGTGTTCAATCAGTCGATGAGCAAGTACGGTGGCAGCATCGTCAACATGCTTGCCGACATGTGGGGTGGCATGCCCGGCATGGGCCATTCGGGCGCGGCGCGTTCGGGCATGGACAACTTCACCAAGACCGCCGCGGTCGAGTGGGGTTACGCCGGTGTGCGGGTCAACGCGGTGGCGCCTGGCTGGATTGCCTCCAGCGGCATGGACACCTACGAAGGTGCGTTCAAAGCGCTGATCCCGACCCTGCGCGAACACGTGCCGCTCAAGCGGATTGGCACTGAATCGGAAGTCAGCGCGGCGATCGTTTTCCTGCTGAGCCCGGCGGCGGCCTTTATCAGTGGCAGCACACTGCGGATCGACGGTGCGGCGAGCCTCGGCGGTCGCGCCTGGCCACTGCACAAGGCGCAGCACAGTGAATCCTTCAATGGCTTTCACCGCGCAGGCTTACCCGATGTGCTCAAGGGCGAGGACTGATCCATGCCACAGATTGAATCGCAACTCGACATCCACAGCCGGCAGTTTGCGCAGAACCGCGAGGCGATGTTGAGCAACATCGAACAGTTCCGCCAGTTGGAACGCAACCTGCTGGCCAAAGCCGCAGAGGCCAAACCGAAATTCGACAAACGCGGGCAACTCCTGCCTCGCGCACGGCTGAACCTGCTGCTCGATCCTGGCGCACCGTTTCTTGAGCTGGCGAGCCTGGCCGGCTACAAACTGCACGACGACAAGGACGGCAGCCAGGCCGGTGGCGGGTTGATCGCCGGAATTGGTTATGTGTCCGGTGTGCGGGTGCTGGTGGTCGCCAATAACAGCGCGATCAAGGGCGGCACCATTTCTCCCAGTGGCCTGAAGAAATCCCTGCGCCTGCAACAGATCGCCATGGAAAACAAACTGCCGGTGATCACCCTCGCCGAGAGTGGCGGCGCCAATCTCAATTACGCCGCGGAGATTTTCGTCGAGGGTGCGCGCAGTTTCGCCAATCAGGCGCGGATGTCGGCCATGGGTTTGCCGCAAATCACCGTGGTGCACGGTTCGGCCACCGCTGGCGGCGCTTATCAGCCTGGGCTCTCGGACTACGTGGTGGTGGTGCGCGGCAAGGCCAAGCTGTTTCTCGCCGGCCCCCCACTGCTCAAGGCCGCTACCGGCGAAGTCGCCACCGATGAAGCACTCGGCGGCGCCGAGATGCACGCGCAAATCGCCGGCACCGCCGAGTACCTGGCCGAAAACGATACCGACGGCGTGCGCCTGGTACGCGAAATCGTCAGCCTGTTGCCGTGGAATGCGCAGTTACCACAACGCAGCGCCGAACACTGGGACGAACCGCTCTACCCCATCGACGAACTGCTGGGGCTGATTCCCGACGATCCGAAAAAGCCCTACGACGTGCGCGAGATCATTGCGCGCATCGCCGATGGCTCGCGCTTTCTCGAGTTCAAGGGCGAGTTCGATCAGCAAACGATGTGCGGTCATTTGAAGATCCAGGGGCGGCCCTGCGGTTTCATCGGCAACAACGGTCCGATCACCCCGCAAGGTGCCAGCAAGGCCGCGCAGTTCATCCAGCTCTGCGACCAGAGCCAGACACCGCTGCTGTTTTTCCATAACACCACCGGTTTCATGGTCGGCACCGAATCGGAACAGCAAGGGGTGATCAAACACGGCGCGAAGATGATTCAGGCTGTCGCCAACGCCCGGGTGCCGAAGCTGACCATGGTGGTCGGCGGCTCTTACGGCGCCGGCAATTATGCAATGTGCGGCCGCGGGCTCGACCCGCGTTTCATCTTCGCCTGGCCCAACAGCCGCACCGCCGTGATGGGTGGCGCCCAGGCCGGCAAGGTGCTGCGCATTGTCAGCGAAGCCAGGCAGGCCAAGGACGGTTTGGTCCCGGACCCGAAGATGCTCGACACGCTGGAACAGGTCACCGCGCAAAAACTCGACAGCCAGTCCACCGCACTCTACGGCAGCGCCAACCTGTGGGACGACGGGCTGATTGATCCACGCGATACGCGCACCTTGCTTGGCTATCTGCTGGATATCTGCCACGAAGCCGAGGTTCGTCAGTTGCAACCGAACAGTTTCGGTATCGCACGTTTTTGAGGCTCTGATCACCACCCGATTTAGGGAGAACAATAAAAATGATCTTCACCCAGGAACACGAAGAACTGCGCCGTACTGTCCGTCATTTTGTCGACCGTGAAATCAACCCGTACGTCGATGAGTGGGAAAAGGCCGGGCGCTTTCCGATCCACGAGATTTTCCGCAAGGCCGGTGCGCTCGGTCTGTTGGGGATTTCCAAACCGGAAAAATTCGGTGGCATGGGCCTGGACTACAGCTATTCGATTGTCGCCGCTGAAGAGTTCGGGACCATTCATTGCGGCGGGATTCCGATGTCGATTGGCGTGCAGACCGACATGTGCACCCCGGCCCTCGCCCGTTTTGGCTCCGACGAGCTGCGTGAAGAATTCCTCCGCCCGGCGATCACCGGTGAACAGGTCGGCTGCATCGGCGTCTCGGAAGTCGGTGCCGGCTCTGATGTCGCCGGGCTGAAAACCACCGCGCGCAAGGACGGCGGCGACTACGTGATCAACGGCAGCAAAATGTGGATCACCAACTCCCCAAGCGCCGACTTCATCTGCCTGCTGGCCAACACCTCGGACGACAAGGCGCACATCAACAAGTCGTTGATCATGGTGCCGATGAACAGCCCCGGCATCAGCCTCAGTTCGCCTCTGGACAAACTCGGCATGCGCAGTTCGGAAACCGCCCAGGTATTTTTCGACAATGTGCGCGTGCCGCAACGTAACCGCATCGGCCATGAAGGCGCAGGCTTCATGATGCAAATGCTGCAGTTTCAGGAAGAACGCCTGTTCGGTGCGGCGAACATGATCAAGGGCCTGGAATACTGCATCGACAGCACTATCGAGTATTGCAAGGAGCGCAAGACCTTTGGCACTGCGCTGATCGACAACCAGGTGATTCACTTCCGCCTCGCCGAGCTTGCAACCGAAATCGAATGCCTGCGGGCGCTGGTCTACCAGGCCACCGAGCAATACGTCAAAGGCCAGGACGTCACGCGCCTGGCGTCCATGGCCAAACTCAAGGCCGGGCGGCTGGGCCGGGAAGTCAGCGACAGTTGCCTGCAATACTGGGGTGGCATGGGCTATATGTGGGACAACCCGGTGGCCCGTGCCTACCGCGATGTACGGCTGGTGTCGATTGGCGGCGGCGCCGACGAGATCATGCTGGGGATCATCTGCAAATTGATGGGCATCCTGCCCGGGAAGAAAAAATGACCACCTTGCCCGTTTGCCAGACCCTGCTGCTGGAACTGCACAACGGCGTTCTGCACCTCACCTTGAACCGGCCAGACTGCCGCAACGCCATGAGCTTGCAGATGGTCGCCGAATTGCGCGCGGTACTCGCGGCGGTGCGCGATGACCGGGACATCCGCGCGATAGTGCTCGGCGGTGCCGGCGGGCATTTTTCTGCCGGCGGTGATTTGAAAGACATGGCCAATGCCCGCGCTCAAGGTCAGCAGGCCTACCGCGAATTGAACCGCGCGTTTGGCGCCCTGCTCGAAGAAGCCCAGCACGCGCCGCAAGTGCTGATCACGGTGTTGCAAGGCGCGGTGCTCGGCGGCGGCTTCGGTCTGGTGTGTGTCAGCGACATTGCACTGACCGATCACAACGCCCAGTTCGGCTTGCCGGAAACCAGCCTCGGCCTGCTGCCGGCGCAAATCGCACCGTTCGTGGTCCAGCGTATCGGCCTCACTCAGGCACGACGCCTGGCGCTGACCGCCGCGCGTTTTGACGGGCATGAAGCGCGGCGTCTGGGGCTGGTGCATTTTGTCGAACACGATGCCCAAGCCTTGGCCGAACGTCTGGATGCGGTGCTCGCGCATGTGCTGTGCTGCGCGCCTGGCGCCAATGCCGCGACCAAGGCCTTGTTGCTGGCCAGCACCGAACAGTCCATGGGACCGTTGCTCGACCAGGCAGCCGATTGGTTCAGTGAAGCCGTGACCGGGGCGGAAGGTGTCGAAGGGACGATGGCCTTCGTACAAAAGCGCAAACCGGGTTGGGCGCCATAGGAGCAAAGCTTGCTCGCGATGAGGCCCTCACATACCGCCTACCCCAAGGGAACCCACAAATGCCCACCCTGCGCAAAATCCTCATCGCCAACCGCGGTGAAATAGCCTGCCGCATCCAGCGTACCGCCCAGGCGTTGGGCTATCGCACGGTGGCGGTGTTCAGCGATGCCGACGCCGACGCTCTGCATGTGCGCATGGCCGATGAAGCGGTCAACATCGGCCCCGCTGCTGTTGCCCAGTCCTACCTGAACAGTGCGGCGATCATCGACGCTGCATTGCGCAGCGGCGCGGACGCGATCCATCCCGGCTACGGCTTCCTCTCGGAAAACGCTGAATTCGCCACGGCATGCGCCCAGGCCGGCATCACCTTTATCGGTCCGGATCCTGCGGCCATCGAACTGATGGGCAGCAAACGCCTGTCGAAAATTGCCATGCTTGCCGCTGGCGTGCCGTGCATCGGCGGTTACCAAGGAGCGGAGCAGGATGACGCTACCCTCAGCCGCGAAGCCGAACGCATTGGCTATCCGCTGATGATCAAGGCCAGCGCCGGCGGCGGTGGGCGCGGCATGCGCCTGGTGCACACTGCGGATGAATTGCTTGCGCAGATCCGCACCGCACGCTCCGAAGCCCTGCACGCGTTTGGCAGCGACGAGTTGATTCTCGAACAAGCGCTGATCGAACCGCGCCATGTCGAGATTCAACTGTTCGGTGACCAGCATGGCAACCTGATCTACCTCGGCGAGCGCGACTGCTCGATCCAGCGTCGCCATCAAAAAGTCATCGAAGAAGCGCCGTGTCCGGT
This sequence comes from Pseudomonas helvetica, assembly GCF_039908645.1. Lineage (NCBI taxonomy): Bacteria > Pseudomonadati > Pseudomonadota > Gammaproteobacteria > Pseudomonadales > Pseudomonadaceae > Pseudomonas > Pseudomonas helvetica. The sequence continues at coordinate 2,024,235 of NZ_CP150917.1, read as the reverse complement.
GATGACAGCCGAATTGCGCGACGCCATGGGCGAGGCTGCGCTGAAGGCCGGACGCGCGGTGAATTACGTCGGCGCCGGCACCGTGGAGTTCTTGCTCGATGCGCGGGGGCAGTTTTACTTTCTGGAGATGAACACCCGCCTGCAGGTCGAGCACCCGGTGACCGAGATGATTACCGGCCTGGACCTGGTGGCCTGGCAACTGGATGTCGCCGCTGGGTTACCGCTGCCGTTGCGCCAGGAACAGGTCGAACTCAAGGGCCACGCGATGGAGGTGCGTCTTTACGCCGAAGATCCGGCGCAGGATTTCCTGCCCCAGACCGGGCGCATTATGCGTTGGGAACCGGCCCTCGCGGACGGGGTGCGCATTGACCACGGCTTGCTTGAGGGTCAGCAGGTCAGCCCGTTTTACGACCCGTTGCTTGGCAAAATCATCGCTTACGGCGCCACCCGCGAGGAGGCTCGGCGCAAGTTACTGCGGGCAGTCCAGGACAGTGCCTTGCTGGGCTTGCAAACCAATCAGCGTCTGCTCGCCGGTTTGCTGGAGCATCCGCAGTTCATCACCGGGACCTTCAATACCGGGTTCATCGCACAACACTTCGCCGATCACCCAAGCCTCCACTCGCACGCGCCCACAGCCGAAGAGCTGGCTATCGCCACGGCGCTGTTCTATCAGCAGTCCGCTGGCGCTCATCCGCCAGGACTTGCCGGTTGGCGCAACAACGCCAACGCGCCGCTGTTGCAACAGATCGGCCTCAACGGCGATCGTTGGTCAACCGAAGTGACGGCCCTGCCCGACGGGCAACTGAGCATTCAAGTCGCCGGGGAAACGCTGCAACTGAAACTACTCGATATCAACGCCCGCTCGGCCAACCTGGAAATCAACGGCATTCGCCGCCGCTACGCCTATCAACTGGCCGCCGGACAACTGTGGTTGTTCACTCGCCCCGGCAGCTTGCTGCTGCAAGACCAGACATTGGCGCCCGTCAGCGGCCAGGTCGGCACCAGCACCGGCACGCTGAAAGCCCCGATGGATGGTGCGATTGTCGACGTACTGGTCAGTGAAGGCTCATCGGTGACCAAGGGGCAGCTGTTGCTGGTGCTGGAGGCAATGAAAATGGAGCACCCGCTCAAGGCTGGCATCGACGGTGTGATCAAACGGCTGCAGGTCAGCCCCGGCGATCAGGTAAAAAATCGTCAGATTTTGTTGGAGGTTGAATAAGCCGCTAGGCGGATCCATCGCATTTGGCTACGCTCAGCCTCATCAGGACGCGGACACCAGGAAACCTGCGATGCCTCATTGGCTGGTAATTGATCTCGAAGCGACCACCGATGACGGTGGCTGGCCAGTAACCGAGATGGAAATCATCGAAATCGGCGCCACCCTGGTCAATCGCGCAGGCCGCGAACTGGACTACTTCCAGCGATTCGTTCGGCCCCTGCGACGACCGCTGCTGACCCCTTTCTGTCGTGAACTGACCCACATAACCCAAGCCAATATCGACGCTGCCCAGCCACTGACCGAGGTCTGGCCGCTGTTCGAGCGCTGGCTCGGCCAGCATCATACGCGCCTTGAAGGTTGGGCCAGCTGGGGCGATTACGACCGACAACAACTGCTTCAGGAATGGCAACGCCTGCAACTCGATAGTGCCCTCAGCCGAGTCCCCCACATGAACCTGAAGCAACGCTTTGCCAAGGCCCGCCGACTGGAGCGGCCGCTGGGGCTCAATGGCGCTCTGCAATTGGCGGGTATGCAATTTACCGGTCAACAGCACCGGGCGCTGGAAGATGCACGTAATACTGCGCGGTTGTTACCGCTGATTCTTCCGGCCTGATCCTTGAGGGCAACAGGTGACGGACGAAAAGGCCTTGTGCATACTGGCCGGCCTTTTTAGCCCATTTCGAGGAATCGCCCATGTTTAAAGTCAACGAGTACTTCGACGGCACCGTCAAGTCGATTGCCTTCGGCACCGCTGAAGGTCCGGCCACCATTGGCGTCATGGCACCGGGCGAATACGAATTCGGCACCAGCCAGCGTGAGATCATGCACGTGGTTTCCGGGGCCCTGACCGTCAAACTGCCTGACAGCAGCGACTGGGAAACCTTCGCCGCCGGCAGCCAGTTCAACGTACCGGCCAACAGCAAGTTCCAGCTGAAAGTCGCCGTCGACACCGCTTACCTGTGCGAATACCGCGGCTAAGCGTTTCACCGCGATAAAAAAATGCCCGTGTCGAAAGACACGGGCATTTTTCATTCCAGCATTACAGCCTCATTCGAGAATCTCTACCGGCATGCCGACTTCGAGCCGGCCATTGCCGTCGTTGACCAGGTTCTGGCCAAACATCGCGCCATCCTCTTGCGCACGGTATTTCTGCAGCGTCGCCAAGGGTTCACGGTCGTCACTGCGCTCACCGGTTTGCGGGTCGATGGTGGTGAGAATGCAGCGTGAACACGGCTTGACCACACGAAACTCGACATCGCCAATGCGAATGCGCTTCCAGCCGTCCTCGGCAAATGCCTCGCTGCCCTCGATCACCAGATTCGGTCGAAAACGCAGCATCTCCAGTGGACGGCCGACCCGTTGCGACAAGTCCTCAAGCGACGCCTGACCAATCAACAACAGCGGAAAACCGTCGGCAAAGGCGACTTTATCGTCCTCCTTGCCGTAGCCGGCCTGAGTGGTACGGGCCAGCGCCTCGGGCACCTGCACCAATCGGGTAGGTTTGCCAATGAATTCACTGACCCAGGCGCCGGCAGCCTCCCCCGCATCGGGAACTCGCAAGGTATCGCGCCAGATGGTCACCCCACGCAGTTCAGCGTCGCTGGCAGGCAAGGCAATATCGATCGACGAGTGACCGGGTGCACTGAGCGTCAGGCCGCCGGAGGTATTCCACAACGCCGACAACTGGCTCATTCCCGATTCCGCACGTTGTGTCAGGAAACGTCCGCTGGCCTCGTCCACCAGCATCCAGCGTCGATCCCCCTCCAGCCCCAGTTTGTCCAGGCTGGCCTGTTGCAGGATTTCGCCCTTGCCGGACTTGAGTGGATAACGGTAAAGCGCGCTCAGACGCAACATGGCCAGCTCCCTGGTGGGCAAAAGCGCCACGATATACGAGCCGGCTGATGAATCAAAGAAACACATCACGGGCAGACATCCTGCCTGCCCGTGACGTTCCGTCAGGCCGGGACTGCGTCGAGCATCAGGCGCTGGCGCACCACGTCGACCAGTTTGTCTGGCTGGAATTTCGAGAGGAAGTTGTCACAACCGACCTTCTTCACCATCGAGTCGTTGAAGCTGCCGGACAGCGAGGTATGCAGGACGACGTACAGGCCGCGCAAGCGTGGATCGTTGCGAATCTCGGTGGTCAGGCGGTAACCGTCCATCTCGGGCATCTCCGCGTCGGTGAAGATCATCAGCAATTTGTCGGTCATGACCACACCCGTATCGGCCCAGGTCTTGAGCATGTTCAGCGCCTTCAGACCGTCACTGGCGATGTGCATTTTCACCCCGAGCTGACCCAGGGTATCGCGCAACTGGGACAGGGCAACATTGGAGTCGTCCACCAGCAGCACTTCACGACCGCGGGCGCGCTCCAGCACCGGATCTTCGAGCTTGTCACGCGAAACCTTGGCGTTGTAAGGCACGATCTCGGCGAGTACTTTTTCGACGTCGATGATCTCCACCAGTTGGTCATCGACCTTGCTGATGGCCGTCAGGTAATGCTGGCGCCCGGCACTGGTTGGCGGCGGCAGAATAGCTTCCCAGTTCATGTTGACGATGCGATCGACGCCACCGACCAGGAAGGCCTGCACCGAGCGGTTGTACTCGGTCACGATGATGGTGCTGTTGGGCCCCGGCACCAGCGGTCGCATGCCGATGGCCTGGGACAGGTCGATCACCGGCAATGTCTGGCCACGCAGATTGACCACACCACAGACAAACGGGTGACGCTGCGGCATCAAGGTCAGCTTTGGCAATTGCAGGACTTCCTGCACCTTGAAGACGTTGATTGCAAATAACTGCCGACCGGCCAGGCGAAACATGAGAATTTCCAGGCGATTCTCACCCACCAGCTGTGTGCGTTGATCTACTGTGTCGAGAATGCCGGCCATTGATGACTCCTGGGCTTTTCTGATGAATTCACTAAAGAAAGTTATCGGCGGATCTCACGCAATCTTGACCCGCAAACAAAATGCCACGCAAAGGAATTGATGTCACATTAACATCATGCTCTACTGAAGCGGCTATTTCATCCACTGCACAACCCTGCGCGCGACCCGTCTTTGCGTGTCAAGTTCCGTGACATCAGGGAATCCCCTAGCCGCAATCGGGATCAGCCTGATATTCGCGATATCCAATAGCCATTAATGTGACGCCATTCTCACTGCATGAATGGAGTCAGGCTTTTGTCTGTGATCGAAGTACCGTTGCCGAGCTCTTTTTTCAGCCCGCCGGGTTACGCACCTCATGCCTCACGGCTAATGGGTTCGGCACCTCGTTACGCTGTCAATCAGGCTCGCTCCATCGGGGCATTCGCGTCGAACGCAAACAGACCGTTCATCGTCAACAGCAAAAAATCAGAACTGCCCTACAGATTCCGGTCGTGGTCCGGCAGTACCTTACGCCCGTTCGCCATACGGCTGATTGCATCACCTGACTTGATGTCGTGGAGAAAAGCATGCTGAACGATCGTAAAAACCGGAATCAGCGACTGCCCGAATTCTTGATCGAGGCAGAAACCCTGCTGGCCAAATCCGAGGAATGCCTGAGCCACCTGCAACTGATCAACAATGATCAGGACGCCATCGATTGCATGCTGAACACACTGTTCACCCTGGCCAACCGGGCCGATGCATTGGCACTGCGGGCGGTATCCGAGTTCTCGATGTGCATTCACGCCTTGCTCAACGGTGCACGCAATCAAATCGACCTGAACGACCAGGCACTGTGTGCCTTGAAAGAGTGCTTCACATTGATGGCCTGGCAACTTGAACTGGTCGACCTGACTACCGGCCAACTCAGCCTCGATGACGCCGAACAGCTATCGTTGATCGAAGCCTTCGCGATGGAAATTGGCCGTGCCCCGACGCGCCTGGCATTACCCACCAAGCCATTCGCATGCGTTCCGCTTTCGGCAAGACATGCCTGAGTTGCATCAGATAATGCATGGCATCGTTTGATAATTTTTAACACTTCCAGCAACAACGCTTTCGCGTCGCAATTGAATACTTCATATCTTTTAACGTCAGAATCAAATTAATAACCCAAGCATTAGTTGCCGACTTCCGACCTCCTGAGCTACCCGTCCAGAGCGCTGCAAACTGATTAGTGACGTAATGAGTCATGCTGGACGCTCAGTCACCAGCCCATGACCGCCAACGTGGAGCATATGTCCAGCAACGGCTAAATTCCTGACCCTTTGGACATATATAGCGAACGCGACCAACGGTATGTTAAGTGGTATTATGCGGCCCAATTAGTTGGTTCTGCGCTATGGCACTCTGACTTCAGGCGGAGCCTATTCCCTTGTACAGTGCAACACTCGATTTTGACAATCAGACTGCGCTAACTTGAAGCTCACTATTCAATTACCAGCATTTTCCACACAGAGACCCGTCAGCCATCGTGACCGGTCTGCCCGCAGCGAACATTCATTGGCTCCATCCGCTATGTACGCCAGCCTCAAGTCAGTCGCCTCTTGGCCACCCTCCCGAAAAAGCGTTCGCCGGTTCACACTGCTGCTGTGCCTGTGCTCTGCGGTGGGCAGCCTGCTGGTTTACTGCCTGTCCAGCCAATTTCCAGTCGCACTGCTGATATTGAATCTCGCGGCAGCCACCAGCGTCTGGGTGCAGTATTGCAGTTCGCGAAAATCGATCAGGTTCCAGCCTCAGGAACTGGCCGATCGTTTGCTGGAAGTACAGGAAAACGAACGCCATCGGCTCAGCCGTGAACTCCACGACGACATCGGCCAATTGCTGACGGCGGCAAAGCTGCAAAGTGAATGGCTCAAGCGACGTCAGCCCGAAGAACTGCAAAGCCATTGCACCCTGCTCTGCGACACGCTGGAAGAAACCCTGACCAAAGTTCGTGATGTCTCGGCCATTCTCAATCCAAGACAACTCACCAGCCTTGGCCTTGAAGCCAGTTTGCGTGCACATCTGCTCAAAATGCTGGCCAATACTGCCGTGAACTGGAGCCTTGAATGCCAGCAGCGCCTGACCGGTATTCCAGAAGAAATGGCGGTGGCGGCGTTTCGGATTTCTCAGGAAGCCGTCACCAATATGCTGCGTCATGCCCAAGCCAAAAACCTGCTGATTCGCCTGCAACGTCTGCCCCAAGGACTGGCGCTGTTTATCAGCGATGACGGACTGGGCTTTTCTCCAGCCACCCATCCTGGTCGTGAAGGGCAACGCGGAATGGCCGGCATGTCGGAGCGGGTCGAACAACTGGGCGGCACCTTGAGCGTCATCAGCGAGCCCGGCAAGGGTACACAGATCGAAGCACTTTTCCCCTGGGCACCCCGCGCGCTCGAACGAGCCAGTACGAAAAAGGTTCAACATTGACTTGTAACTTGCTTCTGGTGGATGACCACTCGCTGATCAGAGCCGGCGTGCGTGCGCTGGTTCTGGACATTCCCGGTTACGCCGTCATTGGTGAAGCCAATGATGGTGCGCAACTGCTCGAAATGGTCGAGAAGCTAAGCCCCGACATCATCCTGCTGGATATATCCATGAAGGAAACCGGCGGGCTCGAGGCTCTGCAAAGACTCAAGGCCGTACGCCCACAAAGCAAAGTGCTGATCCTGTCGATGCACACCGACCCGACGCTGATCATGCAAGCCCTGGAGTCAGGCGCTCACGGCTATCTGCTCAAGGACACCACCGCCACGGAGCTGGAACACGCGCTCGAAGCCTTGCGCAACAACGAACGCTACCTGAGCCCGGCCATCGCTCACACCGTGATCAACCAGGCGCTGGTGCGTGCCCAGAAAAGCCGGCCAGAACCCGTCGACACCCATAATCTGACGGCTCGCCAGCTAGAGATTCTGCGCTTGATCGTGCGTGGCAAATCCACTCGCGAGATTGCCAATGGTTTGGGCCTGAGCATCAAAACGGTGGAAACCCATCGCTCTCAGATCATGAAGCGCTTGCAGATCTTCGATGTCGCGGGCCTGGTACTGTTTGCCGTGCGCGAGCAAATCATCAGTCTCGACGATTAGGCCAGATGCAACGCCCTGTAGTGCCTATCCCTCAGGCATTCAGAAGCGTCCTACATGTCGACTTTTTTCTTACAAGTCATGATGAATATGCCCAATTGACGGTCATTTGGCATTGGTACACCTTGTGACTGCAGTTATCAGGCAACAGCAAAAAATCCACAAGGATGTGCACGCAATATGACCAGGGTCTATCAGGCAGGGAGCCATGCACTTAATGCAAAGCCATGACTTACGATTTCCAGCGAACCGGGATGCGCCTCCAAACACCGGCCACCCCGCTCACCCGATTGAATGCAATTGCACCGTCAACACACCTGGAGTGAACGACATGGAACCGCGCGTTGTAGAGCTGGAGACCCACCTCAAGTACATCCGCAGAGATATGGAAGAAGTCCGAAACAACGTCAAGTCCATCAAGCACAGGCTTGCCTACTCGGCAGGCGCTGCGGCGGTGATCATCAGCCTGCTCGGCTGGATTGCCAACAGCCGCTTCGATCAACTCGTGACGCTACTTAACGCATAACCTGCACCACGAAACACCAGGCCCGACGTGATCCATACCGGGCCTGGTGCTGGCGAGGCTGTAGTGCGCAAAGACCTAGCCCAGCACTTCACTCAGGGGGATGAAGTTCACCCAATCACCCTCGACCAACGTGCGATCTTCCAGCACTTCAACCAGCCCTTCCGCCCAGGCAGCACTGCGCAAAACACCCGAGCTCTGATTCTTGTAGATAATTGCCCGCCCATGCTCCAGACGACCGCGCAGGTATTCACGGCGATTGCCGGCCTTGGACCAGACGAATCCTGCCGGAACCTGAAACTGCAAAGGCCGAATCTCTCTCACGCCTTGGCGGCGTAACAGATAAGGGCGTGCCAACAAGGCGAAGGTCACCAGTGTCGACGCAGGATTGCCAGGCAACCCAATCACCGGCACGCCTCGAAAATGCCCGAACGTCAGTGGTTTCCCCGGCTTGATGGCCAATTTCCACAAGGCCAGTTCGCCCTCTTCGCGCAGCGCAATACCCAGGAAATCCGCCTCGCCTACCGATACACCGCCCGTAGACAGGATCAGGTCGACATCCCCCAGTTCGGCGAGCCGATTGCGAGTGGCCTGCAAATCGTCCGGCAGAATCCCCGCATCGATCACTTCGCAGCCTAAACGCTGCAACCAACTGCACAGCAATACCCGATTGCTGTTATAGATCTGACCCGGACCGAGGGCTTGCCCAGGCTCGACCAACTCGTCTCCGGTGGACAGCACCGCAACCCGTACCTTGCGCACGACTTCTAGTTCTGCACACCCCAGTGACGCTGCCAAACCTTGCTCGATGGGACCCAGGCGCGTACCGGCGGTCAATACCTGTTCACCCACCGTGGTTTCCTGACCTTGTGGGCGAATGTTTTGCCCTGCGCGCATCGGCTCGGTAAAACGTACCCGTTGGTCCGCCTGGACCTCGGCGTTTTCCTGCATTTCTACGCAGTCTGCACCCGCTGGCACCGGGGCACCGGTGAATATCCGTGCACATGTACCGGGTGCCAATGGCTCCGGGGCTTGCCCGGCAAAAATCTTCTGGCTGACCACCAGTGGCTCGCCAGTCCAATCGGCCAGGCGCAAGGCATAACCATCCATGGCGCTGTTGGGCCATGGCGGCAGATCAAGGGTCGATACCAGGTCCTCGGCAAGAACGCGGCCCTGGATCGCGGCCAACGGCAATCGTTCGCGCTCGAGGATTGGCGACGCCTCAGCCATTTCCAGCAAGCGTGCCAGCGCCACTTCGACGGGCATCAAGCTGCCGGTCTTGCCCGGCTTACCCACGGGATTCACAGGGTGCCGCCTGTTTCAAGTGAGCGACGAAGTTACACGGACGATGCCGCGAATCCAGTTGCTCCGCGAGAATCCCGTCCCAACCAGTTCGCACCGCATTGGTAGAACCCGGCAGACAGCAGACCAGCGTGCCATTGGCCAACCCTGCCAATGCACGCGATTGCACCGTCGAGGTGCCGATGTCCGCAACCGAGATCTGCCGAAACAGCTCGCCAAATCCGTCGACCTGCTTATCCAGCAGGCAACTGACAGCTTCCGGTGTACTGTCACGACCGGTAAAACCCGTACCGCCCGTAATCAGCACCACTTGCACGACGTCGTCAGCGATCCAGGTCGCGACTTGCGCGCGAATTTTGTAGAGGTCATCTTTAAGCAGAATACGCGCGGCCAGGTTATGCCCGGCAGCACTGAGGCGGTCAACGAAGACCTGTCCCGAGGTATCGGTTTCCAGCGTGCGGGTATCACTGACAGTCAGCACCGCAATGTTCAGCGGGGCGAAAGGTACATCAGCCTTGGCTTTCATAGGCTCGTCCAGTTGTAGGAGAAACAGCCCGGTGTTATATCACAGCGCCTCATTTTTTCAGCGCACCGATGGAGATGCAGCATGACCTCGAACTTCCAGTTGCCGCCCTGCTCCATCCTGCTTCTGGCGGGAGGACGTGGTCAGCGCATGGGCGGTCAGGACAAGGGGCTGCTGGTGTGGCAAGGCCTGCCTCTGATTGCTCATCTGCATCACCTGACTCGAGGCTTGAGCGATGACCTGATCATTTCCTGCAACCGCAATATGGAAAAATACGCGCTTTATGCCGACCAGTTGGTGCATGACGACAATAGCGACTTCCCGGGCCCCTTGGCTGGCATTCGCGCCGGGTTGGCGGTCGCGCGACATCCCCATCTGATGGTACTGCCCTGCGACGTGCCGCGCATTGATGCCCAACTGCTCACGGCCATGCGAGAAGCCGCCCGCCAACAGCCGGACAAACCCTTGATGCTACGCCAGGGCGAGCATTGGGAACCGTTGCTGTGCATTATCCCTGTAGCGCTGGCAGGCGAGTTTGAAAACGCCTGGAACGAGGGTGAACGCAGCCCCGGACGCATCATGCGCAACCTGGGTGCCATCGCACTGCAATGCCCCGAAAACGATCGACGCCTGGCCAACCTGAATACACCTGAACTGTTAAGCCTGCACAGCAACGTGCCAGAATGAGGCCAACCAAGGAACTTGCACGCCAGGCATACGTCTCAGCCCAGTACTCAAAAGAATTCATATTCGGAGAAATCACATGACTCATCGGACCCTCGCCACTCTCATGCTCGCACTGGGCCTCGCTACCCTCGCCGGTTGCTCATCGCCCGCGGTGATCACCTTGAATGACGGTCGCGAGATCCAGTCGGTCGACACCCCCCACTTCGATTCCAAGTCGGGCTTTTACGAATTCGAGCAACTAGATGGCAAGCAAACCCGCATCAACAAAGATCAGATTCGTACCGTTAAAGACCTGTAAGCCTCACGGCGACAGCCTGGTACAGATAAAGCCCGCCAGTGTGCGCAATGCTACTCACTTAAGCCGATGTTTCAGGCTCAACCGCAGTTGTGGCGAGGGAGCTTGCTCCCGCTGGGGCGCGAAGCGGCCCTGAATTGGGCCTGCTACGCAGTCCAGCGGGAGCAAGCTCCCTCGCCACAGATACTTCTCAGGCCTCCAGACTTCCTTAAGTGAACAGCATTGCGCCAGTGTGCGGGCTTTATCGTTTCTGGCAAAAGCAGGCCTTGCACAGGCCAAGTCACTCACTGAGCACCGCGTTTGAGCTGTGCAATCACCACCGCAGGGCACTCACCACTGCAGGGTGATCTCGCTTTCAAAACTTCGCTCCAGCCCGGTCACCGGATCGATAAAGCGCAACCCTTTGGCCAGCAACTTCAACGGATTGGCGTAATCATCCTCAACATCTTTCAATGCGTCGGGATAAAACGGGTCATTGCAGATACTCGCCCCCAACGCCGTCATGTGGACCCTTAACTGGTGCTTTTTGCCAGTCACCGGATACAACGCATAACGCCAGAGATCGGCATTTTTTTCTACGACTTCAATCGCTGTCTCGGTATTGCTCGCCCCCGGACCTTCTTGCATGCGAAAGAAGGGTTCGCCATCAACCAAACGGCTTTTGTGCACCCGTGGAAACGACAACTCAGGCAAGGCGCGGGCAATTGCCTCGTAGCGCTTTTCGATCTGTCGAGTCGGAAACAATGACTGATAAGCCGAGCGACTCTGGGGGTTGGCCGAAAACAGCACCAGCCCAGCCGTGTGTCGGTCTATGCGGTGCAATGGCACCAGGTGCGGGTTATCCAGGCGACGGATCAAACGCCGCAGCAACGTCTGCTCGACGTACTCGCCTGCCGGGGTAACCGGCAGAAAGTGTGGTTTGTCCGCGACCACCAGATGCTCGTCGGCATACAGAATCGTCTCGAGCACCGGGATTGTCTTTTCGTCGGGGACTTCCCGAAAATAGTGAATCCGCAGCCCTTCCTTGTAAGGCAGATCGGCGGCAATCGCATGTCCGTGGCCATCCAGGACACGGCCACGAGCAATCCTGTCCAGCCATTGTTCACGACCTATGGCGCTGAAGTGCTCGCACAGACAATCGAGAACGGTCAACCAGGCGCCAGGCGGCAGGTACAGCGTGCTGGCCTGGTTCTGTGCGGCGGAAAAAGATGAGGTGGACATACGAAAGCTCTGGCCCTAATGCAGGTGGGCATTATCCAACAAGGACCCGAGCGATCCTAGGACAGATTCCGTGCGGGTCTCCCTCATGACTATCACGCGGTCAGCGACACTCGCTGCGCCGCCGCTTCGGTAAACTCCTTCAGCCAGCGCAATACATCGACAGCCTCCCAACGGCCGGGATCATAAAGCGCATACAACAACCCCTGATAACCCACGACATCCAGTTGACGGTGGTAACCCGCACGCTGAAACAAGGCTTCGATTTCAGCGAAGCACGTATTGAAGTGCAATTTGTTGAATGGCGTTTTCCCTTCCGTAACCAGGCCATCCAGGCGCAACTCCAGCACTGCCTCTTGGACCACATCAGCCGACATGCGATTCACGCTGGCTTTCAATTGTTCGACATTGACCATGCACTTCCCTCTGATGCGAATAACTGTATGCACATACAGTAAACGAATACTCGGGGTTACGCCAACGCATTACCTGAGGAGCGCGACAGGCGGAACGGCCGTCGCTGAAAACAAGAAGGGGTTTAGCGCAGGAATGCCACGACCTGTTCGGCGTCGAAGGGCCAGCCCAGCTCAGCCCCTGTATCAACACGGCGCAGCACCGGAATGCGTAAACCGTAGGCTTCGAACAACGCTTCACTGTCGGCAATGTCGACCAGTTCCACCAGCAGCCCATGCTCGACCAGCGGCATCAGCTCTGCTTCTGCGAGTTCACAGAGATGGCAACCAAGGGTGCTGAACAACTGGCATTCAGGAGTCATGACAAACAGACCAACGAGGATTGGGTGACTATTCTAGGCCCGGGATGAAAAGTCGTCGAGCAACGCCCTCCGTGACGACAGCCAATTTTAGCTATCTGGTATAACCCTGATGCAAATCATTCGACGTCGGCTCCAACTGCGCAATGCTCGCGGCTTTTTTTGCCTCTACGCTGGGTACGTCCCGGCACCGAAACGGAGAGTGTTGTGTTTGCCAATTTGTTGATCATCCTCGCCTCGTCATTGGTGGTGATTGCGCTGTTTCGGCGTCTTCAGCTGCCTCCCGTGCTGGGCTACCTGTGCGTGGGACTGCTGGTTGGGCCCGGCGCATTCGGCTGGGTGAATGACAACCAGGATCTACCAGACCTTGCCGAGTTGGGCGTGGTGTTTCTGCTGTTCTCCCTGGGACTGGAGTTTTCCCTGTCGAAAATGCTTGCGCTGCGGCGCGTGGTATTTGGTCTCGGCAGCCTGCAAGTGCTGTGCTCGGGGGTGCTGCTGGGCGGCTTGCTGATGTTACTCGGCATGCCCGCCCCTCCGGCCATGTTGCTTGGCGCCGGTCTGGGGCTTTCGTCCACGGCAATTGTCAGCAAAGAGCTGAGCAGCCTCGGCGAGATCTTCAGTCGTCACGGCCAGAATGCGATAGGCGTGCTGTTGTTTCAGGATGTAGTTGCGGTGTTGTTACTGACGCTGGTCCCGGTGTTCGCCGGTAGCAGTGATCAAAGCTGGTACTGGGCGCTGCCGATAACACTGGGCAAAACCGTGCTGTTGTTTGTCGGCCTGTTGCTGACCAGTCGCTGGTTACTGCCGCGACTGTTCCACGAAGTCGCCACCTCGCGCTCCGCCGAACTGTTCGTCCTGCTGGCCCTGGTCATCGTCTTGCTGACTGCCTGGCTGACACATCTGCTCGGACTCTCCCCCGCCCTCGGTGCCTTCCTTGCCGGCATGTTGCTGGGCGAAAGCCATTACCGGCATCAGATCGAAGCCGATATTCGCCCGTTCCGCGACATTCTGCTCGGGTTGTTTTTCGTCAGTATCGGCATGCTGATCGATCTGCAGCTGTTCGCCAGCCATGGCCTGTTGATTCTCGGCCTGACATTTGGGTTACTGCTGATCAAGGGCAGCATTGTCGCGGCGCTGGTCAAATGGCGCGGCAGCAACGGCGAAACTGCCTGGCGCAGCGGCCTGGCGTTGGCGCAAGGCGGTGAATTCTGCTTTGCGCTGATGGCACAGATGCAACAGAACAAACTGATACCGGCCGAACTCAGCGGTCTGTTACTGGCCGCGACGTTTTGCTCGATGCTGCTGACACCACTGTTGCTGCGCGCAGCACCGGGCATTGCCGCACGCTTGCATCGCAAACCCGATAAGGAAGCGCAACTCGATCAGGTCGCGGCATTGAACGCCGAGCTGCACGGGCATGTAGTGATTTGCGGCTACGGTCGGGTGGGTCAGTCGATAGGGCGTTTTCTGCGTCGCGAAGGTCAGCCTTTCGTTGCGCTGGACGATGACCCGGTTCGCGTTCATCAAGCCGCAGCGGGTGAAAGCTGCGTGCACTATGGCGATTCCCGTCGCGTGGAACTACTGGGTGCCGTAGGTCTTGAACGCGCACGACTGTTGGTGATCGCAGTGGACAAAACCGATATAGCCATGACCGTACTCAAGGCAGCACGGCAGCTAAACGCTCAGGTCCCGATACTGGTTCGAACCCGTGACGACAGTCAGTTGGCCGAACTGAAGGCGGCCGGAGCCAATGAGGTTGTCCCGGAACTGCTGGAATCGAGTCTGATGCTCGCTTCCCACGCGTTGCTCATGCTGGGTTTGCCCCATCCGCAGGTCCAGGAGCGCGTCGACGAAGTGCGACATGGGCGCTATCGCCTGCTGCACGGTTTCTATCACGGAGCGCAAAGCAACCTGTTGGACAGTCGTGGGCAGCCGAAAGTATTGATGTATGCCGTCAACCTGACAATGGATGCCCATGCATGCGGCCGGCCCTTGAATGAGCTGGCACTTGAAGCATTGGGGGTGGACGTTCAAGCCATTCAGCGCAATGGCGCTGATTTGGCAGTTGAGGGCGTCACCCGATTGCTGGCAGGCGATCGGGTGTTGATGTCAGGCACCTTGTCTGCCATCGAGGCCTGTGAAGCACGGCTGTTGGCGGGGTAATGAAGCGTGGTCGCGTTGCTCGCGCAGAACCGGAAAATATCCTGCGCGAGCCCGGCCAATTAGCTGAAGACAATCAATCCTGGCTGACTGCACCGATCTTGTGGATCGACAGATCCGCCCCGTAATACTCCTCTTCCTGGCTCAGGCGCAGCCCGTGCAACAGCTTGATCGTGCCATACACCGCAAAGCCTCCGATCAGTGCCACGGTCACCCCGAGTGCAGTGCCTATCAACTGGCTGATCAGGCTGACGCCACCGAGCCCGCCCAAGGCACTCTGACCAAAAATCCCGCAGGCAATCCCGCCCCAAACACCACAAAGACCATGCAACGGCCAAACGCCGAGCACATCGTCGATCTTCCATTGGCTTTGCGCCGCAATGAAACACCAGACAAACAAGGCACCGGCAATGGCTCCGGTCACCAGTGCGCCAACCGGATGCATCAGGTCGGAGCCGGCGCAGATTGCCACCAGCCCGGCCAATGGACCGTTGTGCAGGAACCCTGGATCGTTACGACCGACAATCAACGCGGCTACCGTGCCGCCGACCATCGCCATCAACGAGTTGACGGCCACCAGACCGCTGACGCCTTGCAGGGTTTGCGCGCTCATCACGTTAAAGCCAAACCAGCCGACGATGAGAATCCACGAACCCAATGCCAGAAACGGAATACTCGACGGCGCAAACGCCACCAGGCGCCCGTCGCGATACCGACCATTGCGCGGACCGAGCAGCAATACCGCCGCCAACGCCAGCCACCCCCCCATGGCATGCACTACCACGGAACCGGCAAAATCATGGAAGCTGGCACCAAAGCGAGCTAACAGCCAGGCTTGCAGGCCGAAGTTTCCGTTCCAGACCACACCTTCAAAAAACGGATAAATGAACGCCACGATCAACGCCGTCGCACACAACTGCGGAACAAATCGGGCGCGCTCGGCAATCCCCCCGGAAATGATGGCCGGAATGGCCGCAGCAAAGGTCAGCAGGAAGAAAAACTTCACCAGCCCATAGCCGTGATCAGCACTGATTACCGCGGCCGGTTGCATGAAAGTGACACCGTAGGAAATCCAGTAGCCTATAAAGAAGTAAGCCAGCGTTGAAATGGCAAAGTCACTGAGGATCTTCGATAACGCGTTGACCTGGTTTTTTTGCCGAACCGTGCCGACTTCCAGAAAAGCAAAACCGGCGTGCATGGCCAGAACCATGACAGCGCCGATCAGAATGAACAGCGTATTGGAGCTATGGACCAGGCTGTCCACAGCACTTTGCAAATTTTCCATGGAGTTGGCAGACCTTAAAGTCGCAAAAGCACCAAAGCGGTTCACCGAGACAATTTACGCACCAAGTTGACACCAGGCTTGGCATCCACCCTTATTCCGGCGAACCGTTTTGGCGCAAAAAACTCATTGAGGTCGATCGTTGCTCGGGTGTTTGCGCGAGTTTCTATTATTTAGGTTAAGGTTTTCGCGAAGCACGCCCAGTTTCAGTACAGCAGCACTGCTTGACGCACCACGACACAGCAAAAGCTGTACCAGGCATTTGCACTGAACCTTCGAACAAGGCTCATACTCGAACATTTCACACACCAATAATGGAGATCATCATGGCCAGAAAAACGGAAAAGACTGCTCAAGAAATCCTCAGGGAAGATTTTCAAACATTGGTCAGCGACACCGAACGGTTGCTGGAACACACTGCGACACTGGCCGGTGATCAAGCCGATGAGTTGCGTAGCCAGATTCACGAAAGCCTGCAGCGGGCTCGCGAAACCCTGAAACTGACCGAAGATTCCTTGCGCCAACGCGGCCAGGAAGCTGTCACCGCCACCGAAGACTATGTTCAGGCCAACCCTTGGCAAGCGGTTGGCATCGCGGCCGGCGTAGGCTTTTTGATTGGCCTGCTGACGACGCGGCGCTGATATGGCTATCGATGAATCCGGCTCGTCCGAAACAGGTACGGGGTCTTCATCGCGACGCTTGGGTGCCGCTTTTCTCGGGTTGCTGCACAGCCATGTAGAGTTGTTCGGCATCGAATTGCAGGAGCAAAAAGCCCGCACCGTAAGCCTGTTGCTGTTCGCAGGGCTGGCACTGGTTTTCGCCTTATTGCTGTTGATCGGGCTTTCGGCGCTGGTGTTGATTCTGCTGTGGGACACTTATCGCCTGGCAGGGATCATCGGCCTGTGCGTTTTCTATGCGCTCGCGGCACTCTTTTGTGGCATGCGCTTGAAAGCGGCGATCTTCGATGAAACATCACCGTTCAATGCCACCCTTCAAGAGCTGGCGAACGACAGGGAGCGCTTGCTGCCATGAACCTGCCTGAAATCCCCAAAAACAGTTCCCGACAAGAGATGCGCAAGGCATTGATACGCTTGCGCATGGAAATGCATCGCCAGGAAATGCGCCACGAGTCCCGGCAGATGCTGGAACCCTTGCAACGCGTACGGGGAATGACGCACAGTTTTCAGGAGGGTCTGGGCATCAAGCACGCGCCACTCTGGGGCATCGCCGCCGTAACCTTGCTTGGCTTTCTCACCGCCAAGGGCGCCAAGGGCGGTGCCATCAGCAGCGTCACTCGGTTAGTCCAGCTCGGCACCAGCCTGTTGCCGCTGATCAAGCTGGTGCTGCAAGGCTCCTCGCGCAAAGACCCGTAGACCCACAGCCCCCAATCAGTCACCTGACGGAGAACCTGCCTTGGATTGGCATACCCTGCTTAATCGTGAACGCCTCGGAAAACCGCTACACAGCCCGGAAGAGCTCGGTCGCAGCCCTTTCCATAAAGACCACGACCGGGTCATTTTCTCCGGCGCCTTCCGCCGTCTTGGGCGCAAGACCCAGGTTCACCCGGTGTCCAGCAATGACCATATCCACACGCGCCTGACCCACTCACTGGAAGTCAGTTGTGTGGGCCGCTCATTGGGCATGCGCGTCGGTGAAACCATCCGCAGCGCCCTGCCCGACTGGTGCGAGCCTAGCGATCTGGGCATGGTGGTGCAGTCAGCGTGCCTGGCCCACGACATTGGCAACCCACCCTTCGGCCACTCGGGTGAAGACGCCATCCGCTACTGGTTCCAGCAAGCCGCGGGCAAAGGCTGGCTGGACGCCATGAGCGAAGTCGAACGCAACGATTTCCTCAACTTCGAAGGCAATGCCCAAGGCTTTCGCGTTCTGACCCAACTGGAATACCACCAGTTTGACGGCGGTACACGGCTGACTTACGCAACGCTGGGCACTTATCTGAAATACCCGTGGACCGCGCGCCATGCCGATTCGCTGGGTTACAAAAAACACAAGTTCGGTTGCTATCAGAGCGAACTGCCCCTGCTGGAGCAGATCGCCCAGAAACTCGGCCTGCCTCAACTCGAGGAGCAGCGCTGGGCTCGACATCCTCTGGTCTACCTGATGGAAGCCGCCGACGACATCTGCTACGCCTTGATCGACCTTGAAGATGGCCTGGAGATGGAGCTTCTGGAGTACGCCGAGGTGGAGTCCCTGTTGCTCGGCCTGGTTGGTGATGATCTGCCGGAAACCTACCGCCTACTCGGCCCCGATGACTCGCGTCGCCGCAAACTGGCGATTCTTCGCGGTAAAGCCATCGAGCACCTGACCAACGCTGCGGCACGGGCATTCGTCGAGCAACAGGACGCGCTATTGGCCGGCACCCTTCACGGCGATCTGGTGGAACACATGCACGGGCCCGCCAAGCGTTGCGTACTGAATGCCAAAGACATGGCGCGTAAAAAAATCTTCCAGGACAAGCGCAAAACCCTGCATGAAATCGGTGCTTACACCACGCTGGAAATTCTGTTGAATGGCTTTTGTGGGGCGGCACTGGAACAGCACGGCGGTCGTACGGCTTCATTCAAGAATCGTCGCATACTCGATCTGCTGGGTAATAATGCACCCGACCCGCACGGTCCTTTGCATAACTCGTTTTTACGCATGATCGACTTCATCGCCGGCATGACCGACAGCTATGCCAGCGAAATGGCACTGGAAATGACCGGACGCTCCAGTCACCACTAAAAATCCATTGATCGGTCGCCCCGAAATATTCCGTGACGGCTGATCTCCCCACACTTTGTAGTACCGGGAGAATCTCCCTACATCGTATACAGAGCAAACTGATCGTTTGCTCTGTATACACACGAAATAATCACTCTATCCTGAACAATAGAATTGGAGGCCTTACAGCCGATAGAGCTCCAGCAACGGCAAACAAGACAGTACGGATTAAACCGACAACGCTGTTTCCGACACCCACCGCAGTTCGACCCTCCACATGGAAAGCTATATGTTCAACTACGATCTGCGCATCATGCTGGTGGAGGACCATCCTTTTCAGCTGAAAGCAACCCAATACCTGCTTGAAAGTTACGGTTTTACTCAAGTCACCGCCGTAGATAATGCCGAAAATGCATTACAAACGTTGAGACATGTGCAGCCCCCCTTCGAAATACTGCTGTGCGATCAATGCCTGCCAGACCTCTGCGGCCTCGACTTGATCGGTATTGCCAGCCACCAGGGCCTGATACGACAGGCAATCATCCTGAGCAGCCTTGACTCAACCGAACTGGACACCTTGAAAAAAAATGCACATGAACAACGACTGCCATTACTTGGTTATTTGGCAAAGCCACTGAAACAATCTGAATTTATAAACTTGTTGACCCTTTCGGACCTTTATAAATAAACACAATTAACCCCCTCGAATACCTCACGACAAATAAAAAACCCTCAGCGCCATTACGCATCAGAAAACAGCGATGCGGCATATATTGTAAAAACACATATCGGCCCTGAATAAATGCGCCTACATGCCCGGTTAATATACTTATTCCTCCTCACAAACCTAGTTCACTCGTAGTCCTCTGCCTCTTTTAATGTAGGACATGTCCTATATTGCACCTATAGCCTCGTCAGTTCATGCGTCAACGCACTTATCTGAGCTAAGGTGCTCGCTTTATTTGCGCACGTATGGGACATGATTATGAACTCGGTTTTTATTGTTGACGATCACCCCGTCATTCGCCTTGCGGTTCGTATGTTGCTGGAACATGAAGGTTACAAAGTAGTCGGTGAAGCCGACAACGGCGTCGATGCGATGCAGATGGTTCGCGAATGCATGCCCGACCTGATCATTCTTGACATCAGCATTCCCAAACTCGACGGACTGGAAGTTCTCTCCCGCTTCAATGCAATGAGCACCCCGCTGAAAACACTGGTGTTGACGGCCCAGAGCCCAACACTGTTCGCCATCCGCTGCATGCAGTCCGGGGCCTCCGGTTATGTCTGCAAGCAGGAAGATCTCAGCGAGCTGCTCAGTGCCATCAAAGCCGTGCTGTCCGGTTACAACTACTTCCCCAGCCAGGCCTTGAACCCGGTTCGCGGGGATGAAGCGCTCTGCGCTGAACTGGACTTGTTCAAGTCCGTCAACGATCGCGAACTGATGGTCCTGCAACTGTTCGCCCAGGGTCGTACCAACAAGGAAATCGCCAAGGGCATGTTCCTCAGCAACAAGACCGTCAGCACCTACAAAAAAAGACTCATGCAAAAACTCAAGGCCAAATCCCTGGTAGAACTTATCGAGATGGCAAAACGTAACGCGCTAGTGTGAGAGACAGGATGCCCAGGTGTTTAAAGGACTATTTATTGTATTTGAGTGCAGGTTTATGTCTGAGCACCTCTGTGTCAGGAGCAGGCAGCGGAGTCGGAAATTACGCGCTGCTCAGCCGCTCAACGGCAGGTTACATGGACGTCCAACTGGATAAATCACAACGGTTGTGGCTGCAAAACAAGCGCGAACTGATCCTGGGGACCTCCGCGCCTGACTACCCTCCTTTTGATTTAACGATCAGCGGTCACGACTATGAGGGTTTCACGGCTGATTACGCAGGAGTTCTTGCACAATCCCTGGGCTTGCCGATCAAGGTCCGTCGTTACCTCTCCCGAGAGGCCGCCATCGAAGCACTCGAAAATGGCGACGTCGACCTGCTCGGAACGGCCAATAGCTTTGAAGAACGACGTTCCAGCATCGTACTGTCTGCCCCCTACGCCATAGATCAACCGGTTCTGGTCACCCGGAACGCTGAAAACCGATCATTGACCGAAGGTCTCGCCGACATGCGATTGAGCATGGTCTATCACTATCTGCCGCTGGAGGAGGTAAAGGCGCAATATCCCAAGGCCATCATCACCTCCTACCCGTCCTACCAGAACGCGATCAATGCCGTCGCCTTCGACCAGGCAGACGTATTCCTGGGCGATACCATTTCCACCCATTTCATGATCAACAAGGGCTATCTGAAAAATGTACGGATGGCCAACTTCGGTAAACATGAGGCCTATGGCTTCAGCTTCGCAGTCAACAAGGACAATCCAGACCTGCTGGCAATCATCAACGCGGTACTCAAGGAAGT
Organism: Pseudomonas helvetica; assembly: GCF_039908645.1. Classification (NCBI taxonomy): domain Bacteria; kingdom Pseudomonadati; phylum Pseudomonadota; class Gammaproteobacteria; order Pseudomonadales; family Pseudomonadaceae; genus Pseudomonas; species Pseudomonas helvetica. Next base: position 2,003,121 of record NZ_CP150917.1, on the reverse strand, counting down.
GCCTGCGAGCGAGCGGGAAAACATTGCCAAGCGCTGGAGCGCGGGCAGCGACATCCTTCTGACCGACCACAAACTGCAACTGACCAACCGCGAGGAACGCTGGCTTGCGCAGCACCCCGTTGTTCGCGTAGTCGTCAACGATGCCTTCGCCCCGCTGACATTCTTTGACGCCGACGAGAGCTTTCGGGGAATCACCGCCGACTTGCTCGAACTGATCAGGCTTCGAACCGGTTTACGCTTCGAGATTCACCGCAGCCAAAGTGACAGCGAGATGATCAGCCAGGTCAAAGGGAACCAGGCCGACCTGATTGCCGCGATGATTCCCAGCGCCGAACGCGAGGCGCAATTGAGCTTCACTCGTCCCTACCTGGAAAATTCATTTGTACTACTGACCCGAAAGAGCACCTCCAGCCCTATCGGTCTTGAGCAATTGAATGGAAAGAGCCTTGCCATCACTCAAGGCAATCCGCTCCTCGACTATCTGCACCGTGCCTACCCGGCGATCCAGTTGGTTGAAACACCTGACAGTTTCAGCGCGGTGGAGTTACTCGCCAAAGGTCAGGTCGAGGGCGCAGTCAACTCATTGGTGATTGCCAACTACTTCATTTCATCGCAAGTGTTCGAGGACGCCTTGCAAATCAGCGCGACTGTCGGGACGCAGCAAGCCGCGTTTTCACTGGCAACCGCACGCGATGCTACGGAACTGCACTCAATCCTCGACAAAGCCCTGCTCAGCATCGCGCCGGACGAACTGGGAATAATCAACAGCCGCTGGCGCGGCTACACGGGCACCGCCAATAGCGCCTGGCGCAACTACCATCGCCTGTTTTATCAACTGGTCATTGGCAGCGGTCTTTTGTTGCTGATTTCGCTGGCCTGGAATGCCCACATGCGCAGGCAGATCAAGCAACGCCAGAAAGCAGAGCGCGCACTCAACGACCAGTTCGAATTCATGCGCACGCTGGTCAATGGTACGCCTCACCCCATCTACGTACGGGACCGTGAAGGACTGCTGCAAAGTTGTAACGACAGCTATCTGGAAGCCTTTTGTGCCAAACGCGAGGACGTGATTGGCAAAAGCCTCATGCAGGGTGCCATGAGCAACGAGTTCGAGGCCCGGGAATACCTGGCTGACTACCAGCGAGTGGTGGCTGAAGGTGTCCCGTTGATTCTCGACCGCCCCCTGCACATTGGCCGGAAAAGGCTGACGATCTATCACTGGATTCTTCCCTATCGAGACTCGACGGGTGAGGTCCAGGGGATCATCGGAGGCTGGATCGACATCAGCGAACGACGGCAGCTTTTTGATGAGCTCAGGTCAGCCAAGGAACAGGCGGACAAGGCCAATCGTGCCAAGAGCACCTTCCTGGCCACCATGAGTCATGAAATTCGCACACCGATGAATGCGGTGATCGGCATGCTCGAACTGACATTGAAACGGACCGACCAGAGCCACCTGGATCGGCCGGCCATCGAAGTGGCCTATAGCTCGGCCAAGGACATGCTGGAGTTGATTGGCGACATACTCGATATTGCCCGAATCGAGTCTGGCCATTTGAGCCTGGCGCCAGAGCGGGTGAACCTTGGCGAGACGATTGAATCGGTCGTGCGGGTCTTCGATGGATTGGCCCGGCAAAAAAACCTCTGCCTGGTGCTGGAGTTCCCCACCAGCGCTGAACAGCCCGATGTATTGATAGACCCCCTACGCTTCAAACAGATACTGTCGAACCTGATCAGCAATGCCATCAAGTTTACCGAGCACGGCCAGGTGAGGATCAAGGTCAATCTGCAATCAGCCTCGGAGTCCGACCGTCTCCAGATGGAGTTGTGGGTCAATGACACCGGAATTGGCATCAGCGAGGACGATCAGCGACGCTTGTTCGAGCCTTTCACTCAGGCCGATAACACCGGGCATTTGGCCAGAAGCGGCGCTGGATTGGGATTGGTGATCAGTCGCAACCTGTGCGAAATGATGGGAGGTTGCGTGCAACTGACCAGTTCGCCCGGGATCGGCACTCAGGTAAGGATTTCATTGCCGATGGCCGCGCTGCCTGACGCCGTGGTGCTGGACACCCCGCAACCGGTCATCGCGAACGCCTCGGCCACCCTGAACGTGCTGGTGGTCGACGACCACCCCGCGAATCGATTGCTCATGTGCCAGCAACTTGGTTTTCTGGGGCATCGGTCCGTCACGGCCAACAACGGTGAGGCAGGTTTCCAGGCATGGAAAGAGGGCCATTTCGACCTAGTGATTGCAGACTGCAATATGCCACTGATGAATGGCTACGAACTCACCCGTGCCATCCGCCAGACCGAGCACGATGAGCAGCGCCCGCCCTGCACGGTGCTTGGCTTCACCGCCAATGCTCAACCGGAGGAAAAACACCGATGCCGACAGGCTGGCATGAACGATTGCCTGTTCAAACCCATCAGCCTGACGACGCTGGGCCAACGACTGGAAGCACTCAAGCCGATCATTGAAGATCAAGCCTTTCACCTGGACGGCTTGCAGTTACTCACCGGCGGCGATCCACAACTGGTTCAGCGTTTGCTCGCCGAACTGTTCAACAGCAATCGCCTCGACCGCCAGGAACTCCTCGCACTGCCTCCTGCAAGCGGGCCGCAAGCCTTCATCGATATGGCGCACAAAATCAAAGGTGCGGCCCGTATTGTTCAGGCCTCAAGGCTTATCGATGGTTGCGAAGCGCTTGAGCGCGTATGTCATGAGAACTTCTGTCTGGACCTGCTCGAGGCCCGCTGCAAAGGCATAGAGCACGCCATGCTTGAGTTGGAGCAGGCGTTACAACGACAGATCCATCATCACGCCAACGTGTAAAAGCGCCCCTGAAGCACCCCGTAGCAGCCGCCTTCGGTAGCGGCTGCGGGTTTGATCAGCACTCGGTCAAACGCAGGAAAATCTCCGCCAACCGCTCAATGCCGGCCTGATCATCAACGGAGAAACGCGCCAGCAAAGGACTGTCCAGATCCAGCACGCCAATCAACCGACCGTCCTTGACCAGCGGCACCACCAGTTCACTGTTCGAGGCACTGTCGCAGGCAATATGCCCGGCGAACGCATGCACATCTTCAACCCGTTGAGTGCGAAGGGTTGCAGCCGCTGCGCCGCAAACGCCACGACCGAACGGAATGCGCACACAGGCGATCTGCCCCTGGAACGGTCCGAGCACCAGTTCCTCGTTGCGATTGAGGTAAAATCCGGCCCAATTCAGATCATCGAGCTGATTGAACAAGAACGCCGAAAACTGCGCGGCGTTGGCGATAAAGTCGCGCTCATCCGCCAGCAGCGACTCCAACTGCGCGCAGAGCAGGCCGTAGCCCTCAAGTCCAGCGCCGCTCTTTTGCAAATCGATCATGCCTTGTGCTCCAACAACTTCAGTCCGACCCAATACCGGGCAAATTGATACGCGCAACGGCCGTTGCGATTACCGCGTCCGGTAGCCCAGCGAACCGCAAGAATCTCGAGTTCTTCATCACGCTTCCACTCAAGGCCGGCCTTGCCCGCCAATGCTCCCACCCAATGCTCGACCACATTGAGGAAGTGCTCCTGGGTAAAAGGATAAAACGACAGCCACAGGCCAAATCGATCCGACAGCGCGATCTTGTCTTCGACCGCCTCGTTGGGATGAAGCTCGCCGTCGACCCTTTTCCAGTTTTCGTTATCGCTTTCTTTTTCCGGAACCAGGTGGCGACGGTTGGAGGTGGCATACAGCAGTACGTTATCCGGTGCCTGTTCCAGCGAGCCATCGAGCACGCTTTTGAGCACCCGGTAATCGCCCTCGCCGGCCTCGAACGACAGATCATCGCAAAACAGCACAAAGCGCTGTGGCAGCTTGGCGATTTGCTCGACGACGCGTGGCAGGTCCGCCAGGTGATCGCGCTCGATCTCGATCAGACGCAAACCGCCCTTGGCGTGCTCGGCCAGCAAGGCCCGCACCAGCGACGATTTACCGGTACCGCGCGAACCCCAGAGCAGCGCATGGTTGGCAGGCATGCCGTCGAGAAACTGCCGGGTGTTTCGCCCCAACTGTTCCAACTGCTTGTCGACCCCGATCAGGTCGGACAGACGCATGTCCAGGCTGACCTCAAGCGGCAGCAGAAATCCGCTGCGACCCTCGCGCTGCCAGCGTGCTGCCAGGCACTGCGTCCAGTCGATGGCCGTGCGTTGCGCGGGCAGTAGCGGCTCAATACGAGCCAGAACCGCATCGGCGCGTTCAAGAAATGCATTCAATCGGGAATCCACGACTTCTCCTCAGGCACGTTCACAGTAATGATGGGCGACAGAAAACCAAGCGCAGCGCGTAATGCCGGGATTATCGCGATAATGGCTTACCCGCCAGTCATGCCGAAATACACTGATGATCGGCTATGCTTCGCCCAGAAGGGAAACGAAAGTGGTTCAGCACACCATGGATATCAAGTTCACCAACCGCCTGTCTTACAAGCAAGCCAGGCTTACGGTGCTGGTCGGTTTCATTCTGGGAACCTTGCTCAGTCTGGTGCAAATAGGCATCGATTATGCCAGCGAAGACGCCTCCATCAACCGGGAAATACACTCGCTGCTGGAAATCAGCCATAACCCGGCTTCGCGGATCGCCTACAACATCGATGCCGAACTGGCCCAGGAACTGACCCTCGGCCTGCTGCGCTCGCCTGCGGTCATCAGTGCGCAACTGAGCGATAACAACAATACGATCCTCGCCAGCGTAAAACGCCCGGACCCGCAAAACGGCGGCTATCGGGTGATCAGCGACTTTCTGTTCGGCGCCAATCGACAGTTCAAGGACCGCCTGTTCCTCGACCATCTGCCCGACGAGTCCCTCGGTACCTTGCAACTGGACATTGACACCTACACGTTTGGCAGCCGCTTTCTGCGTCGGGCCGAAGTCACTCTGATCAACGGTTTTGTCCGCAGCCTGATACTGACCGGGATTTTACTGGCGCTGTTCTACGTGATGCTCACCAAACCGCTGGTGCGGGTGATCCGCGAACTGAGTGCACGTGACCCGAGCAGTTCGGAACAACCACCGCTGGAGTGCCCGGTAGCGCACGAAAACGATGAGATCGGCGTTCTGGTCACGGTGGCCAACCAGCAATTCGAAAGCATGACCACTGAAATCCAGCAACGCCGCAATGCCGAAAACCGCCTGACCGACTACCTGGGGCAACTGGAAAATATTGTCTCGGCGCGTACCGGTGAACTGAAAGCGATCAATAGCCGATTGACGGTATCGAACGAAGAACTGGAAATCGCGCGCCAGACCGCCCTGGACATGGCCCAGGCGCGCTCTGTGTTTCTGGCCAACATGAGCCATGAAATCCGTACGCCACTCAATGGTTTGCTGGGGATGATCGCCCTCTCGCTGGACAGCCCGCTGAATGCCGAACAACGCCAGCAACTGTCGATTGCCCACGACTCCGGCAAAGTACTGGTGGAGCTGCTCAACGATATTCTCGACCTGTCGAAGTTCGACGCTGGCCAGCTTGAGCTGGAGCGCATTCCGTTCGACCTCGGCTCGCTGATCGAAGACACCGCCAACCTGCTGTCGCAGAACGCCGCGCCCAGCGTCGAACTGACGTGCCTGATTGAACCGCAGTTCCCGTCGCTGGTACTCGGCGACCCGATGCGGGTTCGGCAGATTGTCAGCAACCTGCTCTCCAACGCCCTTAAATTTACCCGTTTTGGACGGGTGGACGTGCGCCTGAGCACCCACGAAGACGGTGTCAGAATCGAAGTCTGCGACACCGGTATCGGCATCGCGCAGGATGATCAGGTCAAAATCTTCCAGCCGTTTACCCAAGCAGGTGCCGGCATCTCTCGTCAGTTCGGTGGTACCGGGCTGGGGCTGGCCCTGACCTTTAACCTGTGCGAAGCCATGCAGGGCCGGCTCGGCATCAGCTCGGAGCCTGGTTTCGGCAGCCAGTTCTGCGCTGATCTGCCGTTGCCCACCCACACGCCGGCAATCGTTCCCGCGTCCCTGCAAGGCAAGGTATTGGCGATCACCGCCGCCAGCAGCGGTCTGGCCGAACTGTTAGGCAATCTGTTGCCCGGTTGGGGGCTGGAATACCAGCAGCGCACCATCGACGACTCAATGATCGGCTTATCGCCCGATGTGCTGATCACCGACTGCCCGGAATGTCTGTTCGGATTACGTCCGGGCATGACCGCACCGATTTTGCTGGTGACCGCCTATGGCAGTTTCATGCCCAGCGAAGAAGCGGCTGCCCTCGCCCCTCTGCAACAACAAGCCCGCCCACTGGCCCGCAACGCACTCTACCAGACACTACGACGCACTTTGCAGGCCGACGAAGTCGCTCTCGTGTCCGATACTCAAGAGCCAAGCCTCATACCCCAGCGGCGGGCGAGAATCCTGCTGGTGGAAGACAACCCGGTCAATCAGCTCGTAGCCAAAGGCATGCTCAGCAAGTTGGGTTGCAAGGTGGTTGTCGCCTCCCACGGCGCCGAAGCGCTCGACCAGCTGGAGCTCAAGCAGTTTGATATGGTGCTGATGGACTGCAACATGCCGGTGATGGACGGCTACGAGGCCAGCCGGCAGATCCGTCAGAGTGGGCGCTGGCCGGATCTACCGATCGTTGCCCTGACCGCCAACGCCATGCCCGAGGAGCGCGAACGCTGCCGCGCGGCAGGCATGAGCGATTATCTGGCGAAACCGTTCCGTCGCGAGGAACTGGCCGCCCTGCTTGAGCAGTGGGTGCCGGCTACGGTAGCGCCCTGATTTGCCCCAGCAGTTGATCAAGGCCGTCACGCAATTTGCCCAAGCGCTCAAGGTCGACACCGCTGTCGCACAACAGGCGTGCCTTGAGCGGCCCGACCTGTTCGCGCAAGGCAACCCCTGCCGGCGACAGACTCAAGTGCACTTCTCGCTCATCGCGCGCCGAGCGTTGACGCTGGACCAGGTGTAACTGCTCAAGACGCTTGAGCAACGGCGTGAGCGTCCCGGAATCCAGCGACAATCGCTCGCCAAGGGCTTTGACTGTTGGCTGCCCGGGTGCACTCTGCTGCCACTCCCATAGCACCAGCATCACCAGATATTGCGGATACGTCAGGCCCAGTTGATCGAGCATCGGCTTATAACCGCGGATCACCGCTCGGGACGCGGCGTACAGTTTGAAGCAGAGCTGACTGTCGAGCAGCAGCGAATCGGCTGACACATCGTTCATTTGAGCAGGGCTTCAATCTCGCGGGTCAGGTCCTGCGGCTTGGTCGCCGGTGCAAAACGCTTGACCAACTTGCCATCCTGGCCAATCAGGAACTTGGTGAAATTCCACTTGATGCCCTGAGAGCCCAGTACACCCGGCGCACGTTTTTTCAACTGAACAAACAGCGGGTGGGCGTCGCTACCATTGACGTCGATTTTCTTGAACAGTGGAAAACTCACACCGAAGTTCAATTCGCAGAACTCGGAAATCTCCCCTTCATTGCCCGGTTCCTGTTTACCGAACTGGTTGCACGGAAAACCGAGCACCACCAGGCCTCGATCCTTGTAGGTCCGCCACAGTTCTTCCAGTCCTTTGTACTGCGGAGTAAAGCCGCATTTACTGGCGGTGTTGACCACCAATACCGCTTTGCCGGCGTAATCGGCCAGGGTCTTTTGCTCACCGTTGATGGTGGTGCAGGGAATACTCAGCAGAGTGTCGGTCATCGCGCATGCTCCGGTGGAAGATGGGGAAGGATTAAACATAGCGAGCAATTAGATTGTGTGCAATTTAATAAATCAATAACCTGCCGACAAGCAGCTGCCGCAGGTCAGGACTCACATTATTCGCGCGGCACCAGGTCCAGGCACACCGAGTTGATGCAATAACGCAAGCCAGTCGGTGGCGGGCCATCCGGGAATACATGCCCCAGGTGCGCGTCGCACTTGGCGCAGACCACTTCGGTACGAATCATGCCGTGGCTGATATCACGAATCTCGACCATGGCGCTCTCGCCGATCGGCTCATAGAAGCTCGGCCAGCCACAGCCTGAATCGAACTTGGCTTTTGAGTCGAACAGCGGTTCGTTGCAACAGATGCAGTGATAGACACCATCGGTCTTGGTGCCGTTGTACTTGCCCGAGAACGGCCGTTCGGTGCCCTTCAGACGACAAACGTTGTACTGCTCCGGGTCGAGCATCGCGCGCCATTCTTCCAGGGTTTTTTCCAACTTTTCCATTGTCATACCTCTGCATCTGAAAAAGCCTGATCTGTACCTTTTCCACGGATCAGGCGGCACGTATGATTGCGCCTCGTTAATCGCCAGTCTGGCAGCCGCGTTACCCGCATTCAAACGGATTTTGGTGCGGTGACCCCAGGCGCCAGGCGTGTGTGAAAACGCAGGATTCCCAGTACGGTAGTTCATACAGCGTCTGGATCGTTCATTTTCGGGAACACATCGCCATGCAGGTCAGCAAATCGAACAAGCTCGCCAACGTCTGCTACGACATTCGCGGCCCAGTGCTCAAGCACGCCAAACGCCTGGAAGAGGAAGGCCATCGTATCCTCAAGCTGAACATTGGCAACCCGGCGCCTTTTGGTTTCGAAGCGCCCGATGAAATCCTCCAGGACGTGATCCGTAATCTGCCGACCGCCCAGGGCTACAGCGATTCCAAAGGCCTGTTCAGCGCGCGCAAGGCCGTCATGCAGTATTACCAGCAGAAACAGGTAGAAGGTGTCGGCATCGAAGATATCTACCTGGGCAACGGCGTTTCCGAACTGATCGTGATGTCGATGCAGGCACTGCTCAACAACGGTGACGAAGTACTGGTCCCGGCTCCCGACTATCCGCTGTGGACCGCGGCCGTCAGCCTGGCGGGTGGCAATCCGGTGCACTACCTGTGTGACGAGCAAGCCAACTGGTGGCCGGACCTGGCCGACATCAAGGCCAAAATCACCCCGAACACCAAGGCGTTGGTCATCATCAACCCGAACAACCCGACCGGTGCGGTGTACTCCAAGGAAGTCCTGCTGGGCATGCTGGAACTGGCTCGCCAGCACAACCTGGTAGTGTTCTCCGACGAGATCTACGACAAGATTCTCTACGACGATGCCGTGCACATCTGCACCGCGTCCCTGGCGCCGGACCTGCTGTGCCTGACCTTCAACGGTCTGTCCAAGTCCTATCGGGTTGCCGGTTTCCGCTCCGGCTGGATCGCCATTTCCGGTCCCAAGCATCACGCTCAAAGCTACATCGAAGGCATCGACATGCTGGCCAACATGCGCCTGTGCGCCAACGTGCCAAGCCAGCATGCAATCCAGACCGCATTGGGTGGTTATCAGAGCATCAATGATCTGGTGCTGCCGCAAGGTCGCCTGCTGGAACAGCGTAACCGCACCTGGGAACTGCTCAACGACATCCCGGGCGTCAGTTGCGTCAAACCGATGGGCGCGCTCTACGCGTTCCCGCGGATCGACCCAAAAGTCTGCCCGATCCACAACGATGAAAAATTCGTTCTCGACTTGCTGCTTTCGGAAAAACTGCTGGTGGTCCAGGGCACAGCCTTCAACTGGCCATGGCCGGACCACTTCCGCGTCGTGACCCTGCCACGGGTGGACGACCTGGACATGGCTATCGGTCGGATCGGCAACTTCCTCAAGTCCTATCGCCAGTAAGCGCGATAACGCCGAGGGCCTCAAAAAGGCCCTCGGCGATTAATTCAGCAACATATCTCCATTCTTCGACTGCGACAGCGCCTTGAGTGCAGGCGGATTTACGCGGCTGCCGGTTACGCCCAGCAGAGGCGGGACTTGTGAAAGCAAAATCCAGCCAAATACCTATTCAGGTGACGTCAGAAATGCCCTGCAAGCATCTAGAATCCAGCTGTAGGACACAGTTTGAAATAGTCACCCGGTTGAATAGCCTGGTGCGGCACCTTATATACCCCGCAGTACGCTACATATTTAGCACGAGGAGATTTCTACAACCATGATGCGCATCCTGCTGTTTTTGGCCACTAACCTGGCGGTCGTGCTGATTGCCAGCATCACCCTGAGCCTTTTCGGCTTCAACGGGTTCATGGCGGCCAACGGGGTTGATCTCAACCTCAATCAGCTGCTGATTTTCTGTGCGGTCTTTGGTTTCGCCGGCTCGCTGTTCTCGCTGTTCATCTCCAAGTGGATGGCGAAGATGAGCACCAGCACCCAAATCATCAGCCAGCCGCGCACTCGCCATGAACAATGGCTGCTGCAAACCGTCGAGCAGCTGTCTCGTGAAGCCGGAATCAAAATGCCTGAAGTCGGGATTTTCCCGGCCTACGAGGCCAACGCCTTCGCCACCGGCTGGAACAAGAACGACGCGCTGGTCGCGGTCAGCCAGGGCTTGCTCGAGCGTTTCTCGCCCGATGAAGTGAAAGCCGTCCTGGCCCATGAAATTGGTCACGTGGCCAATGGCGACATGGTAACGCTGGCGCTGATTCAGGGCGTGGTGAACACCTTCGTGATGTTCTTCGCACGGATCATCGGTAATTTCGTCGACAAGGTGATCTTCAAAAACGAAGAAGGCCAAGGCATCGCCTACTATGTCGCGACCATCTTCGCCGAACTGGTACTGGGTATCCTGGCCAGCGCAATCGTCATGTGGTTCTCGCGCAAACGCGAATTCCGTGCAGACGCAGCCGGCGCCCAATTGGCCGGCACCAGCGCCATGATCGGCGCCCTGCAGCGCCTGCGCTCGGAACAAGGCCTGCCGGTGCACATGCCGGACACCTTGAATGCCTTCGGCATCAACGGTGGCATCAAGCAAGGGTTCGCTCGCATGTTCATGAGCCACCCGCCACTGGAAGAGCGTATCGACGCCTTGCGTCGTCGCGGCTGAGAGGTTCTGCGGTGATACGAAAGGGGCGATTTGATCGCCCCTTTTTTATGCCGATCTTTTGCTGTTTAGCGAGCCATCAATCTATATACCCGCTCTTCAAGGCGCGTAACGCCCGCCTGGAGGAACTTCCAGCTCTCCCCCAGAATGTCCCGCACCTCACAGAAATCAAGCTGCCAGCGACCACCCAGCAATGTCTGCGCGTTTTCATCCGTCACGGCAAAGGGCGGCCCGTCCATCTGCGACTGATCGTAGTCCATCGTAATCAACAAGCCTTCACAAGCTGACGGTAAAATCCGGCTCAGGTGCGCGGCGTATTGCTCGCGCATGAGCGGTGGCAAGGCAATCAGCGCCGCCCGATCATAGACAGCCGCACAATCGGCCACATCGTCTGCGGTCAGGCCGAAAAAATCCCCGCACCACAATGCCAGGGGACCCGCCTGGTAGACCTTGAACGCACCTTGCTCGGTGATCTGCGGTGTCAGTTGCTGCTCACGAAAAAACTCCTCAACGGCTTTTTCCGATAACTCGACACCCAGCACCCGATGTCCCTGCCCTGCCAGCCACACGAGATCGAGACTTTTCCCACAGAGCGGCACTAACACCTGCGAGCCCTTTGCCAGATTCAATTGCGGCCAGTATTGCTGCAAATAAGGATTAACCTCTGACTGATGGAAACCGATCTGATTGAGCTCCCAACGCTTTTGCCAAAACTCTGGCTGCATAAATCCCCCTGATATTTCGATCTATATGCCCTAAAACTTATATTAGATTTAGATCAATGATCTGACTGAAGATGCTCTCATCTTAACGCTCAGGACCTTATTCATGTTCCCCAGCCTGTTTATCTCTCACGGTTCACCCATGCTTGCACTGGAGCCCGGCGCCAGTGGCCCGGCGCTGGCCCACCTGGCCAGCGAACTGCCGAAACCCAAGGCCATCGTGATCGTTTCCGCACACTGGGAAAGCCAGGACCTGCGCGTCGGCAGCGCTGAGCAACCGGAAACCTGGCACGACTTCGGCGGATTCCCCGCCGCGCTGTTCGCGGTGCAATACCCGGCACCCGGCCAGCCGGAACTCGCGGCGCAGGTCGCCGAATTACTCAAGGCTGATGGCTTGCCGGCACAGCTCGATAACCAGCGTCCGTTCGATCATGGTGTTTGGGTGCCACTGTCTCTGATGTATCCGCGGGCCGACATTCCGGTGGTACAAGTGTCACTGCCAAGCCATCTCGGCCCTGCCCTGCAAACCCGCGTCGGTCGCGCATTGTCCAGTCTGCGCGAGCAAGGCGTGCTGTTGATTGGTTCCGGCAGCATCACCCACAACCTGCGCGAACTGGACTGGCATGCCGGCCCGGAAAGCGTCGAGCCCTGGGCCAAGGCCTTTCGCGACTGGATGATTGAAAAGCTCGCCGCAAACGATGAAGCCGCCCTGCACGACTATCGTCGGCAAGCCCCGAATGCCGTGCGCAGCCATCCCAGCGACGAACACTTGCTGCCGCTGTACTTCGCCCGCGGCGCCGGTGGCGATTTCAGCATCGCCCACCAGGGGTTCACCATGGGTGCGCTGGGGATGGACATCTATCGTTTCGGCTGAATCCTGCCGCTCGTTCCCGCGCAGCGTGGGAACGATCAACAAAGGCCAGACACAAAACTGCAGGCAAAAAAAATCCCCGAACCAGTCGGGGATTTTTTATCTGCGATCAATCAGCCCGAAAGCGGATCAATCTTCGCGATAGCGACGCAGTTTCAGCTGCTTACCGGCAACGCGAGTGTCCTTCAGTTTGGTCAGCAGACGCTCCAGACCATCTTCCGGCAACTCGACCAGGCTGAAGCTGTCACGCACCTGGATACGACCGATTGCTTCACGAGCCAGACCACCTTCGTTGAGGATGGCGCCCAGCAGGTTCTTGGCAGCGATACCATCACGCGCACCCAGCGCGGTACGGCAACGAGCACGGCCTTCGGCCAATGGGATCGGAGCACGACGCTCGCGATCACCACGGTCCGGACGATCACCGGTACGCTCTGGACGATCGCCACGCGGTGCATTGTTCGGCACCAGTGGACGTTCTTTCTCGATGGCAGCCAGGGTCAGTGCCTGAGCGTTGGTAGCCTTGCGCAGCAGAGCAGCAGCCAGTGCACGCGGGGTGCAACCGATGTCGGCAGTCAGGCGATCCAGCAGATCACCGTGAGTCGATTCGGCATCGGCCACCAGCGGCGACAGGCTGTTGGTCAGTTTCTTGATGCGTGCATCGAGAACGGCTTGAGCGTCTGGCAGGCGAACTTCAGCTACCTTTTGACCAGTTACACGCTCGATCACTTGCAGCATGCGGCGCTCACGCGGAGTCACCAGCAGCAATGCACGACCTTCGCGACCGGCACGGCCAGTACGGCCGATACGGTGAACGTAGGACTCTGGATCGTACGGCATATCAACGTTGAAAACGTGAGTGATACGTGGAACGTCCAGACCACGAGCAGCAACGTCGGTCGCCACAACGATGTCCAGACGGCCATCCTTGAGGGACTCGATCACGCGCTCACGCTGGTTCTGAGCAATGTCACCGTTCAGCGCAGCGGCTTTGTAGCCTTTGGCTTCCAGGGCACTGGCCAGGTCCAGGGTCGCTTGCTTGGTACGCACGAACATGATCAGCGCGTCGAAGTCTTCCACTTCCAGCAGGCTCAATACAGCCGAGGTCTTCTGGTCAGCGTGAACCAACAGGTGAGCCTGTTCGATCGCGGTAACGGTCTGAGTCTTGGTCTGGATCTTCACGTGCTGCGGATCACGCAGATGACGCTCGGCGATGGCACGGATCGACTGCGGCAGGGTAGCCGAGAACAATACGGTCTGACGGGTTGCCGGCAAGGCCTTGAAGATAACTTCCAGGTCGTCCATGAAGCCCAGCTTGAGCATTTCGTCAGCTTCGTCGAGAACCAGGTGGTTCACGGTCGCCAATACTTTTTCGTCACGACGCAGGTGGTCGCACAGACGGCCCGGAGTGGCGACAACGATCTGTGCGCCATTACGGATTGCTTTCAGTTGCGGGCCCATAGGCGCGCCGCCGTAAACGGCCACAACGGTAACGCCCGGCATTTGCTTGGCGTAGGTTTCGAAAGCGGTTGCTACTTGCAGCGCCAACTCACGGGTTGGCGCCAGGATCAGGGCTTGCGGTTCGCGCTTAGCAGGATCGATGCGGTGCAGGATCGGCAGGGCGAACGCAGCGGTTTTACCCGTACCGGTTTGCGCCTGACCAATCATGTCGTGACCGGCCATGATGATCGGGATCGATTGCTGCTGAATAGCCGAAGGCTCTTCGTAGCCAGTCGCGATGACGGCTGCAAGAATATTCGGATTAAGGTTAAAAGCGGCGAAGCCGCCGGTTTCCTGGGTCATGGGTCTGCCTCTAAGTGCATCCGCAAAGACCCATGCTCCAAAGCTGCGCATGCCGTGTAAGACTCAAGAGTCGCCCTGGCTGCTTTGTCGGCGGGGATTTGCGAAAACGAATGAATGAAAAAGATTCGTCAAGGAAGAGTCCGCTGTGCGGACGTGCAGCCGAAGCTGACTTCGGGGAATTGCGCTACCTAAACGCGGCCTGGCTAAAGACCGGCGCGCACTATACCGGAATTCGCCAAAAAAGGGAGCTTTATTTGTCGGAAAAACCCGGCATACACCGTTGTGTCACAGGCTTTGCGGATAATCGCGCAACGGTCTATTTTTCAAAGGCCCGGCCCTGTTGGTCATGACGCTAAAACGGTTCATCTTTCAGGCTATGACCTTTGGTCCGCGCCCCCCCTTCCCCGCCCGAGGATAGACCCCATGAATCAAGCAGATTGCAGTCGTGTCAGCCGTGAACGACGCGGTCATGTCCTGTTGATCGGGCTGGACCGGGTGGCCAAGCGCAATGCATTTGACCTCGATCTGCTCAACGCACTGAGCCTGGCCTATGGCGAGTTCGAAGCCGACAGCGAGGCCCGCGTTGCGGTGGTGTTCGGTCATGGCGAGCACTTTACCGCCGGGCTGGACCTGGCGAGTGTCAGCGCGGCACTGGCCGAAGGCTGGCAAGTCCCGGCCGGCGGTTGCGATCCGTGGGGGGTGTTCGTTGGCCCCAGGGTCAGCAAACCGGTGATTGTTGCGGCCCAGGGTTATTGCCTGACCATTGGCATCGAACTGATGCTGGCCGCCGATATCAACCTCTGCGCCAGCAACACCCGTTTTGCGCAAATGGAAGTGCAGCGCGGCATCTTCCCCTTTGGCGGGGCAACCTTGCGCCTGCATCAGGTAGCCGGCTGGGGCAATGCCATGCGCTGGCTGCTGACCGGCGATGAGTTCGATGCCCACGAAGCGCTGCGTCTGGGACTGGTGCAGGAGGTGATGGCCAGCGAAGACCTGTTACCGCGTGCGATCGAGCTGGCAGAACGCATTGCCAGGCAGGCGCCGCTGGGGGTTCAGGCGACCTTGCAGTCCGCGCGCCAGGCCCATCTGGAGGGCGAAACAGCGGCGGCATTGGCTTTGCCAGCGCTGGTCAAGAAGTTGCTCAACAGTGAAGACGCCAAGGAAGGCGTGCGATCGTTGATCGAGAAACGCCCGGGCGTATTCAAAGGCTGCTGACATTGCCTTTGTGGCGAGGGAGCTTGCTCCCGTTCGGCTGCGCAGCAGTCGTGAAGCAGCAATCGCGGTGCATCAGAAAGACGGCGCTTGCCGGTTCTGGGGTCGCTTCGCGCCCCAACGGGAGCAAGCTCCCTCGCCACAGTGGCTCGCCAGAATTCAGGTCGCCGGGCGAATCGCCTTGATCAGCGATTGCAGCGAATACCCCAACCGCGGCGCCAGCGCTTCGGCGCGGGCGGTCAATCCTTGCATGTCCAGTTCCTGGTCAAGGTCGGCTGGCACGATCAGGATCACGTTGCCCTCCTTCACCGGCAGCTCCCAATAATGCCGGTGATAGAGCCCACGCAGTAATGCCGCACCCAGTGGCTTGCCGTCATCGGTCGCCCATTGATTGATCACCAGCCAGCCGCCCGGGTTCAGGCGTTTCTGACAGTTTTCCAGAAAGCCCCAAGCCAAATGGCCGACACCCGGCCCTACATCGGTATAAAGGTCGACGAAAATCAGATCCGCCGACTCAGCGGTCTCGAGCAACTCAAGGGCATCGCCGATGCGGATATACAGACGGGGATCGTCGTCCAGCCCCAGATACTCGATGGCCAGGCGCGGTACGTCCGGGCGTAACTCGATCGCTTCGACGTCTTCCAGCGGCAGGAACTTCAGGCACGCCTGAGTCAGGGTGCCCGCCCCCAGGCCGAGAAACAGCGCGCTCTCCGGTTGTTCATGGCACAACGCACCAATCAGCATCGCGCGGGTGTAGTCGTACTCGAGCCAACTCGGATCGGCAGTGAACACGCAGCTCTGCTCGATGGCATCGCCAAATTCGAGAAAACGGTAATCCGCCACTTCCAGCACCCGGATCATGCCGAATTCATCGTGCACCTCGGCGAGCAGATGCTCGACGCGCTCCTCAGTCATTTCGTCTCCTGGTCGTTGTCGGGTTGATCCCCGGCAACGCAATCATTCGTTCCGCTTGGTGCGGCAAAGGCGCGATTGTCCGCCAAGCTTCGGGAACAGGTCACGCACTAATTGCTGATAACATAAACGTCCGATCGTAAAACATTAGAGTCCACGATGAGCCAACCCTGGAGTCCTGACAGCTGGCGCGCCCTGCCGATCCAGCAACAACCCCACTACCCTGACGCTGCGCATTTGCAACAGGTCGAGCAAAGCCTGGCCAGTTATCCGCCTTTGGTGTTTGCCGGTGAGGCCCGGGAGTTGCGTCGTCAGTTTGCCGAGGTGACCCAGGGCCGGGCGTTTCTGCTGCAAGGCGGCGATTGCGCGGAAAGCTTCGCCGAATTCTCGGCGGCAAAAATCCGTGACACCTTCAAAGTCCTGCTGCAAATGGCGATCGTCATGACCTTCGCTGCCGGTTGTCCGGTGGTAAAAGTCGGGCGTATGGCCGGGCAGTTCGCGAAACCGCGCTCGTCCAATGACGAAACCATCAACGGCGTGACCCTGCCGGCCTACCGCGGCGACATCGTCAACGGTATCGGTTTCGATGAAAAAAGCCGCGTCCCCGACCCGGATCGCCTGTTGCAGTCCTATCACCAGTCCACCGCGACCCTGAACCTGCTGCGGGCCTTTGCCCAGGGCGGTTTTGCCGACTTGCATCAAGTGCATAAATGGAACCTGGACTTCATCGCCAACTCGGCGCTGGCCGAAAAGTACAGCCACCTGGCCGACCGTATCGATGAAACCCTGGCGTTCATGCGCGCCTGCGGCATGGACAGCTCGCCGCAATTGCGCGAAACCAGTTTCTTCACCGCCCACGAAGCGCTGCTGTTGAACTACGAAGAAGCCTTCGTACGCCGCGACAGCCTGACCAACGATTACTACGATTGCTCGGCGCACATGCTGTGGATCGGCGATCGCACGCGTCAGCTCGACGGCGCTCATGTCGAGTTCCTGCGCGGGGTGAACAACCCGATCGGGGTCAAGGTCGGCCCGTCCATGAACCCCGAAGAACTGATTCGCCTGATCGATGTGCTCAACCCCGACAACGATCCAGGCCGCCTGAACCTGATCGCGCGGATGGGCGCAAACAAGGTCGGCGACCATCTGCCACAGCTGATTCGTGCGGTCGAACGCGAAGGCAAGAAAGTGCTCTGGAGCAGCGACCCGATGCACGGCAATACCATCAAGGCCAGCAGCGGCTACAAGACCCGGGATTTCGCGCAGATCCTCGGCGAGGTGAAGCAGTTCTTCCAGGTTCACGAAGCGGAAGGCACCTATGCCGGCGGCATTCATATCGAGATGACCGGGCAGAATGTCACCGAATGCATCGGCGGTGCACGGCCGATCACCGAAGATGGTTTGTCGGACCGTTACCACACCCATTGCGACCCGCGGATGAATGCCGATCAGTCGCTGGAGCTGGCGTTCTTGATTGCCGAGACCCTGAAGCAGGTTCGGCGCTGAATCTGTAAGCCTTGTGTTGCCTGACACACCGCCATCGCGAGCAAGCTTGGCTCCTACAGAGAATGAGGTTGGCCGTAACAACCCTAACCCGTAGGAGCCAGGCTTGCTCGCGAAGGCGTCAGCTCAGGCACCGCCAATCTGCGTCAACGCCACCCGCAACCGCGCCGCACTGGTCCGCGGGCAATTGAGCTGAATCTGCTCCAACCCCAACCAATCGGCCATCTGCCGAAGATTCGCCGCCAACGCCTGCATCCCCTGCTCATCCAGGCCTTGCTCTTCTTCGTGCACCGCATGCACTGCCAATCGACCCAACGCCCGTTCCGCTCGAAGATCGACCCGCGCGGCAATCCGCTCGTTGTGCAAAAACGGCAGCACGTAATAGCCGTAAACCCGCTTGTCTGGTGGCGTGTAGATTTCCAGTCGATAACGAAAATCGAACAACCGCTCGGTTCGACTGCGTTCCCAGATCAACGAATCAAACGGTGAAAGCAACGCACTGGCTTCAACCTTACGCGGCACTTTTGGCTCCGGCAGGCAGTATGCCGGTTGCTTCCAGCCCTGCACCCCGCACACCAGCAACTCACCATTTTCAACCAGCTCGGCCAGGCCGTTGCGGCACTCGGTCAGACCCAAACGAAAATAGTCGCGCAGATCCTTTTCCGTGCCGACACCCAACGCATTGGCTGCATGCAACAGCAATCCGCGTTGCGCCTCGGTTTCGCCGAGCAGCGGTTGCTTGAGTATCGATTCGGGAATCACCCGTTCCGGCAAGTCGTAAAGACGCTCAAAGCCGCGACGCCCAGCCACCGTCACTTCGCCGGCAGCGAACAACCATTCCAGTGCATGCTTTTCAGCGCTCCAATCCCACCACGGACCGGCCCGCTCCTGGCGCGTCGACAAACTGCCAGCGCCGAGTGCACCCAGCTCCTGGACTGAAGCCAGGACGCGGCGAATGGTCTCTTGCTGTTCGCGACCGAATCGCGCCAGTTGCTGATAGATCCCCTCGCCTTGCGCCGCGCGCTGCATGCGCCAACGCATCAAGGGATACATCGACAGCGGCAACAACGACGCTTCATGCCCCCAATACTCGAACAACGTACGCCGTCGGCCCTGGCTCCAGGCGGCCTGGTCGAGCAAGTCGGCGGAGTAGTTGCCAAGACGCGAGAACAGCGGAAGATAGTGCGAGCGCACCAGTGCGTTGACCGAATCGATTTGCAGAATACCCAAGCGTTCGATCAGGCGGTTGAGCTGAGCGGGCTTGACCGCCGCTGGCGGCTGGCGCCCGGTGAAACCCTGGGCGGCCAGTGCCAGACGCCGAGCCTGTTTGAGGGATAAGGACAGTTCTGCGGGCATGTGCATCTCCTTGTCTGCTCGCAAACTACCTCAGTCTGAAGCTGCTTGTGTAGCGGTTCGGTACTCATTTGTGCATCGGGTCATCCCAGAATGGCCGGACGACTTCATGCTCGACATCGGCGCGGCTGATACCGATATCCTTGAGCGCCTCATCACTCATGCTCGCCAGCAAAGCGCGCTCACGATGAAGTTCATGCCAGCGGACGATTTTTTCCAGCCAATGGCCCAGGGAAAACCCGTGAAACTTTCCAACCAGCACATAACCTTTTTGACCTTTCATCATCTTGCCCTCCGTTGTAGATGACTGAAGTCTCGCGCCGGAGCTAAGATCAATCCAACGAATGTTTCTTATGCAATACATCTCGGAGATTGATGAATTGAGCCTCTACCTGAGTATCGATACGGAAGTCCTGCGTACCTTCGTTGCCATTGCCGACCAGGGTGGCTTCACCCGCGCTGGCGAGCTGGTCAATCGCACGCAATCGGCGGTGAGCATGCAGATGAAACGGCTGGAAGAGGATGTGCTGCAACGCCAGTTGTTTCAGCGCGACGGCCGTCAGGTGAAGCTGACCGCCGAGGGTCAGGTGTTGCTCGGTTATGCCCGGCGGATCCTGAAACTCCACAGCGAAGTGTTCAACACCCTGCGTGAGCCACACATGGTCGGCACGGTGCGCATCGGCACCCCGGATGACTATGTCATGCGTTTCTTGCCGGGCATCCTCTCGCGCTTTGCCCAGGCCTATCCGCTGATCCAGATCGAGGTCCATTGCGAGTCATCCAAGCAGTTACTGCTGCGTCAGGACCTGGACCTGTCGATCGTCACCCGTGAACCCGGCAGCGAGATCGGCCAACTGCTGCGCAAGGAACGATTTGTCTGGGCGCAGGCGCAGTGCTTCAGCCCCAACGAGCAGACGCCGCTGCCTCTGGCGATGTTCAACAGTGATTGTTTTTGCAGGCTTTGGGCCTGCAATGCGCTAGACGCTTCCGGGCGCGAGTACCGGATCGCCTACAACAGTTCGAGCCTGTCGGCGATCATGGCGGTGGTCAGCGCCGGGCTGGCGGTCACCGCGCAACTGGAAAGCCTGATCACCCAGGACATGCGCATCCTCGGCGAGGCTGAAGGCCTGCCCTTGTTGCCCGAAGCCAGCATCATGCTGGTGCGCAACCTGAACAACCCTTCACCCATCACCGAATGCCTGGCGGAGCACATTGTCGAAGGCTTCAAACTTTAAAGGCGAGCATCACCGCGCAGAGCACCAGAAAGGCGCAGAACAACCCGCGCAGCAAACGCTCCGGCATGGCGTGGGCGATCTTCACGCCCCAGCTGATGCTGAGCAAACCGCCGACGGCCATCGGCAGTGCGATGCTCCAGTTCACTTGATGATGGAGCGCGTAAGTCACCAGCGTGACGCCGGTGCTGGGCAACGCCAGCGCCAATGACAACCCTTGAGCCACCACTTGCGTGGTGCCGAACAGGCTGGTGAGCACCGGCGTCGCCACCACCGCGCCGCCCACGCCGAATAACCCGCCCATGGTCCCCGAAGCTGCGCCCAACACACCCAGCCAAGGCCACGAGTAACGCATCTGCGAGGCAGCCGGCGCAGTGGCCATGAACATGCGCAACAAGTTGTAGGCCGACAAGGCGATCAGGAACGCTACAAAACCGATGCGCATCAGCTGTGCATCAATGCCCACCGCCCAGATCGAGCCGATCCAGGCAAAGCAGAAGCCCATCGAAGCCAGCGGCAATGCGTGGCGCAGTTCGATGCGATTGCGCTGATGATAGCGCCACAGCGCCAGCATCACGTTAGGCACCACCATGACCAGCGCCGTGCCCTGGGCAATTTGCTGATCCAGACCGAACAACACGCCCAACGCGGGAATCGCGATCAAACCACCGCCAATCCCGAACACACCGCCGACAGTGCCCAGCGCAGCGCCGAGCACCAGATACATGACTAACTCAATCACTGACGACTCCCTCTCAAATCAGGCCTCGCATCCTAAACCAAAAATTATCTGGCGCATTAAAGACTCGACCGCTAAATTCATGACGATGAATGATCAAGGTTTAGACATGAACACCCAACGCAACACCCCGGACAACTGCGACAACCTGCTGCTGGATAACCAGCTGTGCTTTGCCCTGCACTCAACCTCACTGCTGATGACCAAGGTCTACAAACCCTTGTTGCAAGCACTGGGCCTGACCTATCCGCAATACCTGGCAATGATGGTGCTGTGGGAGCGCGACGGGCTGACCGTCGGCGAAATCAGCACGCGCCTGCTGACCGATCCCGGCTCCCTGACGCCACTGCTCAAACGCCTGGAAGCCGAAGGCCTGCTGAGCCGCACCCGCAGCCGCGAAGATGAACGCGTGGTGATTGTCGAGCTGACCGAACAAGGTCGCGCCCTGCGGGAAAAAGCCAGAGAGATTCCGCCGTGCATCCTCGGCGCCAGCGGCCAGACCCTGGAACAAATGCGCAAACTGCAGGCCGATCTGCAAAATCTGCGCAGTCATCTGCAAGAGAGCCTCTGAGCGGGCTGCCTGAGCTACCGCGTCATCGTTCATCGCGGGCAAGCCCTGCTCCTACAGGTTTGTAGGAGCAGGGCTTGCCCGCGAAGACGGCTGCCTTGAGATAAAAATCTCTCTCCTCACATATCCCCCGCCAGCACCTCTAGCTCAATACTTCCAGGCGCATGTATCCACTTGCCAGTCTGCCTTCGACAAACATTTTTAAAAATTATCTTGCGCGCAAAACATTCGCGAGCTACATTTATTTCGCAATTACTTAGCGCGCAAACCTTTAGCGCAAAATCAAATTCGAACGAGGCCCATACCATGCAAACTCTCTATACCGCAGTTGCAACCGCTACCGGTGGCCGTGATGGTCGCGCCGTTTCCAGCGACAACATCCTCGACGTCAAGCTCGCCACGCCAAAAGAACTCGGCGGTGCCGGCGGTGCGGCGACCAACCCTGAGCAACTGTTCGCGGCCGGTTACTCCGCATGCTTCATTGGCGCACTGAAATTCGTCGCCAGCCAGACCAAGCGCAAAATCCCTGATGATGCCTCGATCACCGCTCACGTCGGCATTGGCCAGATTCCAGGTGGTTTCGGTCTCGACATCGACCTGCACGTCAGCCTGCCAGGCCTGGAACAGGCCGACGCGCAATCGCTGGTCGACGCCGCGCACCAGGTCTGCCCGTACTCCAACGCCACGCGCGGCAATGTAGACGTTCGCCTGCACGTCACTGTCTGAGTGTTCGCACCCAACAGACGCGCACAAAAAAGCCCGACTCGATGGTCGGGCTTTTTCTTTCCTGCAAAAAACTGCGCTTATTTAGCGCGGCCTTTGTAAGAACCGCCTTCGCGGGTATCGATCTCGATCATGTCGCCGATTTCGATGAAGTCGGCAACCGACAGTTCGGTACCGTTCTTCAGTTTGGCAGGCTTCATCACCTTGCCGGAAGTGTCGCCGCGAGCGGAACCTTCGGTGTAGTCAACCTGACGCACGATAGTGGTCGGCAGTTCTACGGAAACCAGACGCTCTTCGAAGAAGATCGCTTCGCAAACATCGGTCATGCCTTCTTCAACGAAAGGCAGAACAGCTTCGATGTCTTCAGCGTTCAGCTCGTACATGGTGTAGTCGGTGGTGTCCATGAACGTGTAGGTGTCGCCGCTGATGAACGACAGGGTCGCTTCTTTGCGGTCGAGGATTACGTCGTCCAGTTTGTCGTCAGCGCTGTAAACGATCTCGGTCTTGTAACCGGTCAGCAGGTTTTTCAGCTTGGTCTTCATGATCGCGCTGTTACGACCGGACTTGGTGAATTCAGCTTTCTGAACCAGCCAAGGGTCGTTTTCGAGACGGATCACCGTACCGGGTTTCAGTTCTTTACCAGTTTTCATTGCGAATATCCGAATTTGGATGGGATTTACAAAAATCTAGGCCGCGTATCATATCCAATTTACATAAAACTGTACCAGCGCCGTGGCAAGATCGGCCTGCAAAGCCTGATCCAGACACCATGCCTGAGCGTGCTTTTGCAGTTCTGGCCAGTGTTCCTGTGTCGCAACCCATGCCTGAGCCATTCCAGCGCCCGTGTTCCAGGCTCGCCATAATCCGACGAGCGCGGCTTTTGCCGCCGGAGAAAGGCCTGCGGTGTACAGCGTCAGAAAGGCTTCGAGTTTGTCCAGGTGGACATCTTCTTCCTGTTGATAAATATGCCACAGCATTGGCCGGGCCGCCCATTGCGCGCGGACGAACGAGTCCTCTCCACGCACCGCATTGAAATCACAACACCACAGCAGCAGGTCATATTGATCCTGTCGGACGAACGGCAACACCTGCACGGTCAACGCCCCGCGCACCTGTAATGCGCCGACACCAAGCCCTTCAACGCCCAGCCAGCGCTTGACGTCGCCCAGAATCCGGCCCTCGGGTACCAGCAGATGAGTGCCATGAACGTCGCTCGCCATGACGTCCAGCCAATCGGCCAATCCGGCATTCTCGTAGGCGAATAACGAAATCAGCCGCGTACCTTCGGCGCGATCGACGCCCAGCCCTTGCAGGAATTCGCGCTGAGCCTCAGTGCTGTGTTGAAACTGCTCGCGCCGCTCCAGCAACCCGCGCTCGCGCAGCAAACCGCCGGTACCTGCCTGAAACCCCGGGAAGAAGAAGTACTTCTGCACCTGTTTGTACTTCACCGACGGCAAGCCATGACAGCCGACGATCCAGTCTTCGGCGCTCAAATAATCGAGGTTCATCCACAGCGGAGTCTTTTCGCGCGCGGCCATTGCCTCCATATAGGCATGCGGCAACTGGCAGGCGAATGCAGCGATCACCACATCGGCGGCCTCTGTCGGCGCCCAGTCGGCCGGCCAATGGCAGACCTCGACGCCTTGCTGCCACTGCCGGGCAGCACTGATGTCGAGTTCCGGGCACAAGCGCTCGAAGGCCCGCAGGTCATCGACCCACAGCCGTACTGCGCAGTGATGTTCGGCCACCAATTGTCGGGCCAGACGCCAGGTCACGCCGATGTCGCCGTAGTTGTCGACGACCGTGCAGAAAATATCCCAGTCGACTTTCATTCCAGGCTCCGTGGGGCAAAGAACTTAATTGTCCGCATAAATCGTTGCGCGCAGAAGAGCCGACGCCGATTAATCTTCATGCGACAATCGCCGCAGCCCACCACCCTCGCCAGGAAGCAGCCATGCCCTACCGTCCACACGTTCGCCGCACGGTGTCCATCACACTCAGCCCATTGCAACTGATTGCCAGCATCGCCGTGGGTTTGTGGCTGGGTTTTTTGGCCATCGCGCTGACCTGCTGGCTGGCGTCGAAACTGCTGTTCAGCGAACAACTCGCCCCGCTTGCCGATGCGGCGCATCGAATAGCACAACCCAAGCCTGCGGCGGTTGAACCGGCACCCGAGAATCAGATGTTCGAGCAGTACAAGGAAAACCTGCGCAAACAGGCGCAACAGCAAACGCTCGATCAGGCACGCAGCAATACCCGTAACCTGTCCAACCCGAAATGCCAGTTCTGGATGCAGCAAGACCAAACCGCCCCCAGCGAAAAAAGCCGCGCCAACGTCCAGCAATTCTGCGATTGATCATGAACAAACACACGGTCCACCAACTGATTCTGGAAAAGCTTGCGGTCGATCTCGACATCGCCGAGCGCGCAGCGCAAACCGCATACGAAACCGCGACTCACGAAGAAAACATCGCCGAGAACAAGTACGACACCCTGGGACTGGAAGCGTCTTATCTGGCAGCTGGACAGGCCAAACGGGTGGAGGAAATCCGCCAGTCACTGGCACTGTGCCAGAACCTGACATTGCGCGCTTATGACGACCAGCGCGGGATTGAAGTCGGTGCGCTGTTGGGCCTGGAAGACGAAAAGGGGCGCGAACAGTGGCTGTTCCTGGCGCCCGATGCGGCCGGCTTGAAGGTTGATCTGGTGGGGCAACTGATTACCGTCATCACCCCGCGCTCACCGCTGGGCAAAAGTTTGCTGGGCAAGTTCGAGGGCGATGAGGTGGAGATCGTGGTGGCGGGCACTCGGCAACAGTTCGCTGTCACCGAGGTCGTCTAGTCAGTTCAATGAACCGGTAGTTCAACGCCTTCGAACAGCTCTTCCAGTTCCTGCTTGTTGTGGCACTGGATGGCTTTGGCCATGACTTCGCGAGTCAGGTGCGGGGCGAACTTCTCGATGAAGTCGCACATGAAGCCACGCAGGAACGTCCCGCGACGGAAACCGATTTTGGTCACGCTGGATTCGAACAGTTCGCTGGCGTCGAGCACCACCAGGTCGTTGTCGAGTTTGGTATCGACGGCCATTTTCGCCACGATCCCGACACCCAGACCCAAGCGAACATAAGTCTTGATCACGTCGGCGTCGGCGGCGGTGAACACCACTTTCGGGGTCAGGCCGCGATGGCTGAAGGCTTCGTCGAGTTTCGAGCGACCGGTGAAACCGAACACGTACGTCACGATCGGGTATTCAGCCAGGGCTTCGAGGGTCAGCTTCGGCAGCTTGGTCAGCGGGTGACCTTGCGGCACGACTACGCAACGGTTCCAGCGGTAGCACGGCATCATCACCAGATCGCCGAACAGCTCCAGCGCTTCGGTGGCGATGGCAAAATCCACGGTGCCGTCAGCGGCCATTTCAGCGATCTGCATCGGCGAACCCTGGTGCATGTGCAGGGCAACGTCCGGGTATTGCTTGATGAAATTGCTGATCACCGGTGGCAG
The DNA here is from genome assembly GCF_039908645.1 of Pseudomonas helvetica. Taxonomy (NCBI): domain Bacteria; kingdom Pseudomonadati; phylum Pseudomonadota; class Gammaproteobacteria; order Pseudomonadales; family Pseudomonadaceae; genus Pseudomonas; species Pseudomonas helvetica. The sequence continues at coordinate 1,977,155 of NZ_CP150917.1, read as the reverse complement.
TGCATAACGTGCCTGGGTGTGGGTGGTGGCAATCGACAGGGTGCCTTTCTTCTCGTTGGAGAACTCCTGAGCGATCTGCTTGATGCTTTCGACCTTGCGCAGAATTTCGCCAGCCGTGGTGATGATTCGCTCACCGGCCGGGGTCACTCGGGTCAGGTGTTTGCCGCTGCGCGCGAAAACCTCGACACCCAATTCGTCTTCCAGCAGACGGATCTGCTTGCTGATGCCCGGCTGCGAGGTGTACAGGCTTTGGGCCGTTGCGGAAACGTTGAGGTCGTGGTGCGCCACTTCCCAGATGTAGCGCAATTGTTGAAGCTTCATATGAATCCCTCAAAGCAGATAGACGCCACGGGCATCAGCGACGGTATATAACTATATTAATGGTTTGAAGAATAAATCTAGAACTTTTTCATCAAAAGGCCAGCATTCTCGCCTTAAATATCGCCGTGACGCCGACGCTGCGACAATGGCACCAGGTAAACCGGCACGTGCGACAACTGCAGCACACGCGCAGCAGTCCGTCCCAACGGTGTTTCTCCACCGGCCCCATGGCTGTGACTTCCTAGGATCAACAAATCCACCGAGAGTTTCTGTGCCTGATCAAGAATGACCTGCGACGGGTCACCCTGAAATACTCTGACCGATTGAATCAGCTCCAGGTCCTGCTGCCCCTCCCCCAACTCTTCGCGAAAGCTGTCGAATACCCGCTGCTCGATATTGGCCATCACCGTGTTCAAACCCTGGCTGTGAAATTCATTCAAGGCTTGCTCATCGAGATAGCTCTGCAACACCGATTCGGCAAAAAGCCCCATAGGCTCAACGGCGTGCACCACATACAGATCGGCTTTGAATGTTCGTGCCAATGCCAACGCATGCTGCATCACAAAGGGTGCGTACAGGCCGAGGTCAGTGGCATACAGCATCGAATGGATCATTTGATCTCCTCGAATGCAAAGATGGCGGCGATTAATTCAGCTTAGCAGCGCCACAGCGATACGACGTTCTGCGCAAGGCATTGAACGTTGGGCTTAAATCTTCAGTTCATTACTGACACCGTGAGGGACGTGGCCGGTGGCGACCACCTCACGCGCCAACTCGCAATGACCTGCCTGGTCGTCGAAAAAAACGTCGGCGGCGAAGGCTTCAAGAAACGCCGATTTCGCCAGCCCGCCGAGAAACAGCGATTCGTCGAGTCGAATATCCCACTCGCGCAAGGTACGGATTACCCGCTCGTGAGCCGGTGCCGAACGCGCGGTCACCAGTGCTGTGCGGATCGGGCAACTGTCATCAGGAAACTCGCGCTGCAACAGATTGAGCGCGGCCAGAAAACCTTTGAACGGACCTCCGCGCAACGGCTCGCGAGCGGCTTCACGCTCGTTGGCCTGAAAGGCCTCGAGGCCACCCGACTGATAAACCCGCTCCGACTCATCGGAAAACAGCACGGCGTCGCCATCGAAGGCGATGCGCAACTCTTCGCTGGCGGCGCGGCTCGCACCACCGGACAGAATCGTCGCCGCGGCGAAGCCGGCATCGAGTGCGCTGCGCACGTCATCGGCGTGGGTGGAGAGAAACAGATCGCAGCCGAAGGCCTTCAGGTACGGATATGGACTGCGCCCGCCGACAAACGCCGCGCGGGAAATCGTCAGCCCGTAATGGTGAATCGAGTTGAAGACTCGCAAACCGGTGTCTGCACTATTGCGTGACACCAGCACCACCTCGACCCGCGACCGACCGAGGCTGGTATTGAGGTTCAACAGTTTTTGCACCAGAGGGAACGCATCACCCGGCTCGAGGATTTCGTCTTCGTGCTCGATCTGATACTGCCGATAAGCCTCGACGCCACTCGCCAGATAGAGCTTGTGGCTTTCGCTCAGATCGAACAGCGCTCGCGAAGAAATCGCCAGCACCAATTTATCGCCTATCCCTTTTGCCATGCTGCTCCCCCCAGGTGAAACGACTTAACCGTTATGCCGATCGATAAAATCCAGGGCCTGATACAAGGCCTCGATTTTCGGCAACTCGCAACCGGCGGCCTTGGCGGCTGCCAGTGGCCGCGCATAAATCGCAGCCAGTTCCAGTGGCCGTTTATGCTGGTAGTCGTGGTACATGCTCGGCCAGTAGTCGGGCATTTTTTCGGTGACCTTGAACAGGTGCTCGGCATACCCCGGCGGCATGCTGTGGCCACAGGCAAGTGCGCCCTTCACCACTTCGGCCATCAATGCCTGAATCAGTTCACGGCTGCTGTCATCAGTCATCAGCGGTGTCGTGCTCGCGCCGAGCAAGACCGATAAACCGTTGTAAGGAACATTCCAGACCAGTTTTTGCCAGCGCGCCTGCTGAAGGTTGCTCATCGCCTGCGATTCAAGACCGGCGGTACGAAACAACCCTGCCCCTTGCTCGACAATCGCCTGACGCGCCGTCTCGTCATCAAGCGCCGGTCCGCTGTGATAACCCACGTTCACCGCACCGAGTGCCTGATGTTCGATCACTCCGGGCCCCGAACGATGCACGCAGATAAAGCACAGCCCACCCAACAAGTGCAGTGAGTCGGGTAACAGATCGCGCAGGCTGTCTTCGACATCCAGGCCATTTTGCAGCAACAGGACCTTCGCCCCCGGCGCCGCGGCCTTGATGATCGCCGGTGCAAGCTCGGCGTTGCTGGTGGTTTTCGCGCCGACCAGCAACCAGTCGCACAGCGGCATATCGTCGGCCGACGAATACGCCTGAACCGGATTCAAGGTCAATGCACCATAGGGCGCGCTGTTGAGTTGCAGGCCGCACTCAGCGACCGCTGAAAACTCGCTGCGCAACAGAAAGTGCACATCGAACCCGGCCCGCGCCAGCATCACACCGTAAAAGCCACCGATTGCTCCGGTGCCGATAATGCCGATTCTCGGCTTTTCAACTGCAGTGCCCGTCATGGCAACTCCTCTGGATTTCGACTCAGCGCCTGCCCCAGCGCAGCATTCAGTTCGGTGCGGGCCAGGCGCGACTGTAACGCCCCATAAAACTCGCCATCGCGCACGACAAACAACGCGGGCAAATGAAAGACCTGATAACGCTCCACCACACCACCGTTGTTCCCCGCGTCGATCCAGCACAGCTGATCGACTCCAAGCTCCAGTTCCGGCAACTGCTGGCGCGCCCAACGGCAACTGGAACAGCCGACGCTGGTAAAAATCACCAGCGACACACCACTCATCGCCAACAGCCGCTGGTCGGCATCGAAATCAGTCAGCTCGCATTCGACAACTATACTGGGTGAAGCACTGTCGAAAGACCGACACTTGGAGTCTGTGTTCATGGGGCGCTTTATTCCTCATCCTGACGATGTGCCTGTCGAGTTAACGTTGCGCAAGCATCAGTGTATTTCTCGGCAAGAACTGCACACTATCAGTCTCGGAGGCGTGGCTTGCAATTACCACCGCGCCTGGCGCAAAGGAACGGCACTGGAAGTGCGAATGCCGACCCTGAGCGAAAATGTCTGTTATCTGGGCTACGTGGCCTGGTGCCTGCGACGAAAGCACGGTTATCTGGTCGGCATCGCATTCATTGATGAACAGACCCTGTTTAAAGCGCGGATGGGCGAGCAAGTCTGCCAGATTGAACGTTTTTGCCGTCAGCAAAAGCCCCAGGTTGAACAGCAAGGCGTCGATGCGCTGGCCCTAAAATGGCTCGACCAGCATGCCACCGAGTACTCTCACGAGACCGTTCGACAGGCCTTTGCGCAGTAAACGCTGGATAAACCCGCGCCTGCCCATTGTCGAGCCACCGCGTAACGCGCTAAGGTTCGGCTCCCCGCTGCGCTTAAATCATGCTGTGCTCCGCCGCGCGGGGATCGCTGGCGGCCGGCACCCGTGACCTGACGAGTAACACGATGGCTGATTTACCGATCAATGACCTAAACGTCGCCTCCAACGAGACGCTGATCACTCCTGACCAGCTCAAGCGTGATATCCCCCTGAGCGATGCTGCCCTGCGCACCGTGACCAAGGGCCGCGAAGTCATTCGCAATATCCTGGATGGCACCGACCACCGCCTGTTCGTCGTCATCGGGCCTTGCTCGATCCACGACATCAAGGCTGCACACGAATATGCCGAGCGCCTCAAGGTACTCGCCGCTGAAGTGTCCGATACCCTGTATCTGGTCATGCGGGTCTATTTCGAGAAGCCTCGTACCACTGTCGGCTGGAAAGGCCTGATCAACGACCCGTACCTGGATGACTCGTTCAAGATTCAGGATGGCTTGCACATTGGTCGTCAGTTGCTGCTGGACCTGGCCGAAATGGGCCTGCCGACGGCGACCGAAGCCCTTGACCCGATCTCGCCACAGTACCTGCAGGACCTGATCAGCTGGTCGGCGATTGGCGCACGCACCACCGAATCCCAGACGCACCGTGAAATGGCTTCGGGCCTTTCCTCGGCAGTCGGCTTCAAGAACGGCACCGACGGTGGCCTGACGGTTGCCATCAACGCCCTGCAATCGGTTTCCAGCCCGCACCGCTTCCTGGGGATCAACCAGGAAGGTGGCGTCTCGATCGTCACCACCAAGGGCAATGCCTACGGTCACGTAGTACTGCGCGGCGGCAACGGCAAGCCGAACTACGATTCGGTCAGCGTCGCACTCTGCGAGCAAGCGCTGAACAAGGCGAAGATCAAGCCGAACATCATGGTCGACTGCAGCCACGCCAACTCCAACAAGGACCCGGCGCTGCAACCACTGGTGATGGAGAACGTCGCCAACCAGATCCTCGAAGGCAACCAGTCGATCATCGGCCTGATGGTCGAAAGCCATTTGAACTGGGGTTGCCAGGCGATTCCGAAAGACCTCGCCGAGTTGCAATACGGCGTGTCGATCACCGACGCCTGCATCGATTGGACAGCGACCGAAAACACCTTGCGCAGCATGCATGCCAAGCTCAAGGATGTGCTGCCGAAACGTCAGCGCACCTGACTGCATTCAGCGCACACAAAAACGCCGGGCTTAGCCCGGCGTTTTTTTATTCGGTGATCCTGCTCAGAGCTTGGCCGCATGCCGCTGGTGACGCTCCATGTAGCGCTCCACGTAGGAACACGACGGAATGACTGTGTAGCCCATTTCCTCGGCGTACTGCAGCGCCTGTTCGGTCAACGCCGCCGCAATACCGCGACCACGCAGCGCGTTGGGCACGAAAGTACGATAGATATCCAAGGTCTGTTTCCCCAGATCCATATAGGTCAGGTAGGCACGATGACCGTCCACATTGGTCTCGAACTGATGACCAGCCTGGTCATGGTGGATGGACAACGCCTCGCTCATCACTACTCCTCGCGGGTCTTGAACTGACCCCTACCTTACCGATGTTTTCCCGGCGAAGGAACCTCTACGCCACCCCGTGTCTGTTTGGACACCGAGAGGAACTGCAGCCATCTCGCGCAACCGGACACATTTCGAATAGTAGTCACCAAAGGCTGAAATGCTCAAGGCGCACTTGTCATCATGTCGATTGCGTCGGTCCAGCGCAGGGCACGTAGTGGCGGCTCGACCGAACATCTCCCCTGGTCGATAGCCTGAACATTGCCGGATGTTGAGACTTAAGACGAACCGGCCTTGTTAAAGTCACCTCTAGATGCACAAAGAGGCGTGAGCCGCTCCGCAAATTCTGAACAAAAGTGTAGACGAATCGATATAGAGCGACTTGGGCTCTAGAGCGTGAAACAGTCATATTCGTCTGTCAGCTATACAAGCAGGTCGCTCAGGGCGGGCTTCCCAGCTGACTAATTTTTATACAACACGATTAAAAGTTGCTCGAAAAAGATTCCGCGCCTACAATTTTTTTTGCTTCTTGCGCTACGTCAGTTTACTTACTACAAGTAATGGGTAGTATGTATGCCGGCTATTTCCTCACTCTGAGGAGACAGCTACTTAATAGAAAGTCCTTGAAGGGGAACACGATGAACAACGTTCTGAAATTCTCTGCTCTGGCTCTGGCCGCAGTTCTGGCTACCGGTTGCAGCAGCGTATCGAAAGAAACCGAAGCACGTCTGACTGCTACTGAAGACGCAGCAGCTCGCTCCCAGGCTCGTGCAGACGAAGCCTACCGTAAAGCTGATGAAGCTCTGGCTGCTGCTCAAAAAGCACAACAGACTGCTGACGAAGCTAACGAGCGTGCTCTGCGCATGCTGGACAAAGCTAGCCGCAAGTAATAGTCCCTCGGGACTGTTATCAAGCCGATCCATTTTTTGGGTCGGCTTTTTTTATTGCCCCGATTTTGCCGAGGGCAATAAAAAACCCGCCGACGCTGTGAGGCCCCGGCGGGTCGTTTGAAGCGCTTACTGCAGATCGATCGGTACAGCCGACGCCACAGGCGCGGAGGTATTCGGTACAGCGATTTCCACCGGCATACCATCTTCAGCGGCGACCACGTCGCGCACCACATCCCAGTTCATGCGCAGGTTCTTGGCCAGGTCTTCACGCTTGAGCAAAGCGTTGATCACCGCGGTGTGCTTGTCGACCACCGACGGGTTGCCAGTGTCGTCCAGCGGCGTATGCGCCTCCAGGTAAACCTTGCCGCCACTCATGCCGAACTTGTACGGGTCGTTGAGGATCCGCACCGACGTTCCCACCGGCACCATGCCGGCCATTTCCAGCACATTGTTGTTGAACATGCGGAAGCAGCCATGGCTGGTACGCATGCCGATACCGAACTTCTTGTTCGAACCGTGAATCAGGTAGCCCGGTGTGCCCAACGTGAACTTGAACGGCCCCAGCGGGTTGTCCGGGCCGGCCGGCACGACGTTTGGCAGCGGATCGCCATCGGCGGCGTGTTCGGCCTTGATCGAGGCTGGAGGGGTCCAGGTCGGGTTCGGTGTTTTGGCAGTGATGCTGGTGTGGGCGATGGGTGAGCCCCAGCCTTCACGACCAATACCCAGCGGGAAGGTGTACACCACGTTCCGGCCTTTGGGGTAGTAGTAGAGGCGATACTCGGCCAGGTTGATCACGATGCCTTCACGCGGGCCTGGTGGCAGGATGAAGCGTGTTGGCAGTACGACTTCGGTACCTGCACCCGGCAACCACGGATCGACGCCCGGGTTGGCGGCGACCATTTCCAGGTAGCCCAGATCGTAGGTGGTGCCCAGATCGGCAAAGGTGTCTTCGTACTTGGCTTTGACCGTTTGCACCTGGCCGACGATATCTTCGCCCGGCGGCGGTAAAGGCAGCTCCAATGCTGCAACGGGACCCGCTACACACAAGGCGGCAAGAGACAAGTAGCGGGTGACGGCAGGAAAGCGCGGCAGCATCCGGAACATCCTTCGTATGATCAACAGAGGGTATGGGGGCAAGATTGTACACCGAAGCCCCCGAATTCGGGGAGCCGGGTCGATGGACTACCCTTTGAGGGCTTTACAGCTCGAAGCGCAACTCGGGCCAGATCGGCGATGTGCCGCGCTTTTGCGATTCCAGGATCGCCCGGCATAGCGAGCACAGTCGCTGGTCCTGAAACACCGTCCGGTCGACGCTCGACCAGCGCGGTTGTGCCGGCAGCAAAGTGCCGCACAGGGTACGGTCGGCCGAGCCACCCAACTCCAGTTGACGCGTCACCAGATGCACCCGGACTTCCTGGCAGGCGAACAGATCCAGCTGTTCGTCAGGCTCGATCAGTTGGTAGGCAAACAGGGACCAGGCAGGACGCGGCATCGGGGGCTCCAAATCAGGGGGGCGCCACATTAGCCGAAAGACTGCCGCTAGAAAAGCGTCATAACAGCGGTTTTAGCGTAGGCCAGACATTTTCCAGCAACTTGCCCTGTGCCGCGACCGCCGGATGAATGCCATCGGCCTGCATCAGCTCGGGATTCCCGCCGATTCCCTGCAGGAAAAACGGCACCAACGGGATTTTTTTCTCCTCGGCCAGATCGCTGTAGACCTTCGCGAACGCCTCGGTGTAGCGCACCCCATAATTGGGTGGCAATTGCATACCCAGCAGCAGCACCCTGGCACCGCTGGCCCTGGCGTTGTCGATCATCGACGCAAGATTTTGTTGCAATTGCGTTGGCAGCAATCCGCGCAGCCCGTCGTTGCCCCCCAACTCGAGAATCACCACCTCAGGCTTATGCTCCACAAGCAACGCCGGCAGGCGTGCCTGGCCACCGGCACTGGTGTCGCCACTGATGGACGCATTGACCACCGTCTCGGTGAAACCTTCGTGCTTGAGCCGCTGCTCGAGCAACGACACCCACCCTTGCCGGGTATCCAGGCCGAAAGCTGCGCTGATACTATCGCCAACGATCAGGACTGTACCCGCCGCTGCGTTCTGGGCCATGCACATCAAGGCCAGGCCAGCACTCAAAAACCACACACGCATCGGACTCTCCATGGGCGCAAGCATTCTCACTGCGCGGAACCTTAGCAAAGTGGTTCCCAGCGCGGAAGGTGAACTGACCATCCTGCACGAACTCAACCTGGAACTGAACAAGGGCGACAGCCTGGCGATCGTCGGCAGTTCCGGCTCCGGCAAATCTACCCTGCTGGGTTTGCTGGCGGGTCTCGACCTGCCCAGCAGCGGCGAAGTCACCCTTGCCGGGCAAGCCCTGAGCAATCTGGATGAAGACCAGCGCGCGCGGATACGCGCCGAGCACGTCGGCTTCGTGTTCCAGTCGTTCCAGTTGCTCGACAGCCTCAACGCCCTGGAAAACGTCATGTTGCCACTCGAGCTGGACGGCCGCAAAGACGCCCGCGAACGCGCCACCGAACTGCTGCGCCGCGTTGGCCTGGGCCAACGCCTGAACCATTCGCCGCGCCAGCTTTCCGGTGGCGAACAACAGCGCGTGGCGATCGCCCGGGCATTTGCCGCCGAACCCGACGTGCTGTTTGCCGACGAACCTACCGGCAACCTCGACACGCACACTGGCGAGCACATCAGCGACCTGCTCTTTGAACTCAATAAAGAAAGCGGCACGACGCTGGTCCTGGTGACCCACGACGAACGCCTGGCACACCGTTGCCACCGTCTGATCCGCCTTGAAGCCGGCCTGTTGGTCGTCGCCCCTCTGGAGCCTTGATGGTACGTTTGCCGCTATTGCGCCTGTTCAGTCTCGCCATTCGCCAATTGCTGCGCGATGCCCGCGCCGGAGAACTGCGGGTGTTGTTCTTCGCCCTGTTGGTCGCCGTGGCGGCGAGTACCGCCATCGGCTATTTCGGTGCCCGCCTGAACGGCGCCATGCTGCTGCGCGCCACCGAGTTTCTGGGGGCGGATATGCTGCTGGAAGGCAGCTCGCCCGCGCGCCCGGAACAAATTCAATCCGGCAAGGAGCTGGGGCTGCAACACGCGCAAGTGGTGGAGTTTTCCAGCGTCATCGCCACCGACAACGGCATTCAGCTGTCGAGCATCAAAGCGGTCGACGGGGTCTATCCATTACGCGGCCAACTGAAAAGCGCGCCCGCGCCGTTCGCTCCCGAAGAGGCCGGTGGAAGTCCGAAACCGGGCGAAGCCTGGGCCGAAGCGCGCCTGCTGACGGCACTGAATCTGAAGGTCGGTGACACCATCGACGTCGGCATGAAAACCCTGCACCTGACTCGCGTGCTGACCTATGAACCGGACCGTGCCGGCAATTTCTACAGCCTCACGCCCCGAGTGATGATCAATCTCGCCGACCTGGCGGCCACCGGTGTGGTCCAGCCCGGCAGCCGGGTCAGTTACCACGAACTCTGGCGCGGCACGGCACCGGCCCTGGAAACCTATCGAGAGCTGATCAAACCGGGGCTGGCCGCCAACCAGCGCCTGCAGGACGCCCGCGATGGCAACCGGCAAATCGGCGGTGCGCTGGGCAAAGCCGAACGTTACTTGAACATGGCCAGCCTGGTCGCCGTGCTGTTGTCCGGCGTTGCCGTGGCGCTCTCGGCGACCCGATTCGCCACCCGCCGCTTCGACGCCAGCGCGCTGCTGCGCTGCCTGGGTTTATCGCGTCGGGAAACCCTGCTGCTGTTCAGCGTACAACTGACTGTACTCGGCCTGCTGGCCAGCCTCAGCGGCGCCCTCCTCGGCTGGCTCGCGCAGCTGGGGTTGTTCGCCTTGCTGGGTGAATTGCTGCCCAGCGATGTACCGCCAGGCGGGCTGCTGCCGGCCGTCGCCGGGATCGGCACCGGACTGGTAGCACTCGCCGGATTCGCCCTGCCGCCACTGGCGGCACTGGGTCGCGTACCACCGCTGCGGGTACTGCGCCGCGACATACTGCCAATCCCTTCCAGCACCTGGATGGTTTACGGCACCGCACTGGCAGCCTTGGGCCTGATCATGTGGCGCTTGAGCCTGGACCTGCTGCTGACCTTCGCCCTGCTCGGTGGCGGTGTCATCGCCGCACTGGTCCTCGGCGGCCTGTTGCTGCTGGTACTCAACAGCCTGCGGCGCCTGTTGGCCCGTGCGTCCTTGCCGTGGCGGCTGGGTCTGGGCCAATTGCTGCGTCACCCATTGGCGGCGGCGGGACAATCGCTGGCCTTCGGCTTGATTCTATTGTCGATGGCGCTGATCGCCCTGTTGCGCGGTGAATTGCTGGATACCTGGCAAAACCAGTTGCCAAAAAACGCCCCCAACTACTTCGCACTGAATATTTTGCCCGCCGACAAACAGGCCTTCACTGATCGGCTGATCGAACTCTCCGCGCAATCGGCGCCACTGTACCCGGTGGTGCCGGGACGGCTGATCAGCATCAACGGCGAACCGGTGCAAGGCATCGTCAGCAAGGACACCGAAGGTGATCGGGCCATCCAGCGCGATCTGAGCCTGACCTGGGCTGCCGACCTGCCCGCCGGCAACAGCATCACGGCTGGTAGCTGGTGGTCTGCGCAGCCGTCAGGCGATGTACCCGGTGTTTCGGTGGAAGGCAAAGTGGCCGAGAGCCTGAAGCTCAAGCTCGGCGATCATCTGGTTTTCAGCATCGGCGGGGTCAACCGCGAGGTGCAGGTCACCAGCTTGCGCAAGATCAACTGGGACAACTTCCAGCCGAACTTCTTCATGATCTTCCAGCCCGGCACCTTGAAAGACCTGCCGGCTACTTACCTGACCAGTTTTTACCTGGCGGCAGGTCATGACCAACAAATCATCGACCTGGCGCGAGCGTTCCCGGCGGTGACCATTCTGCAGGTCGAAGCCTTGCTGGCGCAGCTGCGCAGCATCCTTGAGCAAGTCACGCTGGCGGTCGAGTACGTGTTGTTGTTCGTGCTCGCGGCCGGCATGGCAGTGCTGTTTTCCGGCTTGCAGGCGACACTCGACGAGCGCATTCGCCAAGGTGCATTGCTACGTGCGCTGGGCGCCGAACGGCAGTTGCTGGTCAAGGCGCGGCGGATCGAGTTCGGCTTGCTCGGAGCCGTCAGCGGTTTGCTCGCGGCGCTGGGCTCGGAACTGGTGAGCCTGGTGCTTTACCGCTATGCGTTCGATCTGGCCTGGCATCCGCATCCGTGGCTGCTGTGGTTGCCGGTGATTGGGGCATTGCTGATCGGCGGTGCGGGCGTGTTCGGCACTCGTCGGGCGCTGAATGCCAGCCCCCTGACAGTCTTGCGCGAGGGTTGATAAACTTGATGCCTCCTGACCAAAAGAAACCGCAATGAGCCGCTATCGCCCTCCTCGCACCGCCGGCACCGCCCTCATCACGCCTGAGGGCGAAGCGCGGATGCGTGCCGAGTTCCATGAGCTCTGGCATGTACGCCGCCCCCAGGTGACCCAATCGGTCAGCGAGGCGGCTGCGCAGGGCGACCGCTCTGAAAACGCCGAGTACACCTACGGCAAAAAGATGCTGCGCGAGATCGACAGCCGCGTGCGGTTTCTCACCAAGCGGCTGGAAGCGCTCAAGGTTGTCAGCGAAAAACCCAGTGACCCGAACAAGGTCTACTTTGGGGCCTGGGTGACCATCGAAGATGAACACGGCAAAGAGTCGCGCTATCGCATCGTCGGCCCGGATGAACTTGATCTCAAGCTAGGTCTGATCAGCATCGATTCACCGCTGGCGCGGGCCTTGATCGGCAAAGCGCTGGATGCCGAAGTCCAGGTTCAGACGCCTACTGGCGAGCAGTTCGTGTATATCGTCGCAATCGACTATCCCTGAATCTCGGCAAGACCTCAGCGACGGGTAATCAACCCTTGGCGCGCAACACGCGTCAGTTGCCTGATCACTTCGGGCGCGTCTTCGGCGCTGGGCGACTGGATCACCGCCAGATCGAAGCTGTCGCTGGCAAAGCGCGCCAGCGATTCGCCGTCTTCGACAAACTGGATCAGGAACGCTGCAGGGCCGCCGGTACGACGTGGCCAGCCATCGAGATAACGCAACAGGGTCGGCTGATGATTACCGCCAAGGAGGATTTTTGGATTGCGCTGGGTCGGGTGTGCCGTAATCGGCGCAGGACGTACTGGGGGGCGTAGTGCATTCATCGTGTCGTGTCTCGGCCTCAAAAGTCTGCATGGCAGGTGAGAGGCAACACCGAACCAGCGCTTTAGCGGTATTTCGAAGCCTCTTTCAAGCTTCTATCGGCAACTGGATGAGTTACCTGGCGCCCCGCAAGTAGCTGTTTAAATCGGCGCATGGCAAGCATCCTAGAGAAGCCGACAGGACAGTGTCAAGAATCTCGCGCAACAAAAAAAGACCCGCATAATGCGGGTCTTTTGGTTGAGTCAGAGCGGTTAGCCGCTGATGGCACGATCTACCGACAACTTGCCTGCGCCTTCGATCAGTACGGCGATGCTGACGCCGAGCAAGGTCAGGGCATATTCATAGCCGTTGTTGGCCATGAACAAACCATTGTGAATGTGCACCGAGAAAATCGCGACCAGTGAGAGGAAGGCCAGCCCTAGCGCTGCCGGGCGTGCCAGCAGACCGATGACCAGCGCCAGACCGGCGAAGAACTCGGTACCACCCGCCAGGATCGCCATCAGGTGACCCGGTGCCAGGCCGATGCTTTCCATGTACTGCGCGGTGCCGGCAATGCCATAACCGCCGAACATGCCGAAGAGCTTCTGTGAGCCGTGGGCCGCGAAGATGAGGCCGACGAAGATCCGCATAACGGTCAGACCGTAGCCAGCGCGGGTGGACAGTACCTTGTTGATCAGTGTGCTCATGCTATGTCATCCAGTGTAAGTGTGTGTTGGTTGACCGCTATATTAATCAGTAAACATAATGTTAAAAGCGCAAAAAACCCGCCATAACAATCAGTTTAGTCGATCATTTACGTGAGACAACTTTCTGACCTTGAGGCTCCAATGACTCCCGCTCCCGGTCATATGCCAAAAAGTATTTATTCACACTATTAACATAGCTGACAGGACCCATTCCCACCTGCTCCATAGCAATGCGCTCGACCTGGAAAAACCACTGATTGGGGTTCAAGCCCCGGCGCCGGGCCTCGGCACGCATCCCTTGAACACGTTCCGGCCCAAGGTTGTAGGCCGCCAGAACGAAAGCCATGCGCTCACGCTCATTGAGCTTGGGGCTGGCGAAAAACTTGCGACGGATCAGCGCCAGGTACTTGGCCCCGGCCTGCACATTGTTGTCCACGGACTGAATGTTATTGACCCCGACCCGCTGCGCCGCCGACGGGGTAATTTGCATCAACCCGGTCGGGCCACTGCCGCTGCGGGCGCTTGGCTCCAGCGCCGATTCCTTGAACGCCAGCGCCGCCAGGTTCAACCAGTCCATACCCTGTTCTCGGGCGTGCTTTTGCAAGACCGGGCGCAGCTTCTCAAGACGTTGACGGTCAGCGCGATCCAGCGGGTAGTGAACCTGATACAGGCGTCGGTAAATACGCAGGAAAGCCACATCCTCATCGGACGGGGTTTTATAGGTTTGCAGGAAGCGATCGATGCTCGCTCGCAACATCGATGCGTCACGACGGACGAACCAGTACTCCTTGCCCGGCTCGCTGATGACCACCTGCCGATCGAAACGCAGCTTGGGCAGGATCTTGCCCCAGCGCTCGGCAATCGGTTGCTCGACGATGGTCAGGTGGAAAATCCCGCCCTGCACCATCTCCAGCACGTCTTCGACCGCCAGGCTCGGGTCGACCCATTCGACCTTGACCGGTGGCAGTTTGTGCAGCGCCAGCTTCTGATTGATCTGGTTGATTGCCTCACCGGCCGTGCTACCGGCGGGCAGCGCCAGGGTTTTACCGGAAAGTTGTTCAAGCCGGGTATAGCGGCGCTCGCCCTTGATCCCCACCAGCAGCAATGGCACGTTTGCACCTATCGGCTCGCTGGTACTGACCGCGTGTGCGGACTGCGCATCGAGCAACTCCCCCGGCGCTACCAGGTCACCCTCGCCGCGCTGTAACGCGCCGAGCAATTGATCCTTGGCTTTGGGGATGATCTTGAGGGAGATTTCCTGGCCGTCACGGGCATGGCCATTGAGGTACTGTTCGAAGGCTCGCAGGCGATGGTATTCAACGCCGATGGCCTGGCCCTGGACCTCGCCGGAACTGTTCCGGCTCTGATTGACCAGCACCCGCAATACGCGGCTGCCGCGGATTTCCGCCAGATCGCGGACCTTGCCCGACTGAACGGCTTCCAAGGGACCCGCCAACCGCGCAACGGCCGGCATCGGCAGCAGCATCGACAAGCACAGCACTAGCAAAACCTGGAGTCGTGTCATCCGTTCTCCGGAAAGAATACTGTCCAACGTCTCGATATTTCGAGCCGTGGGTCGACAGAAACAGAGCGCCTGGAGCGCTGGCAGAGTGCGAAAGAGCGCAGCCGCGACGGCCATCTGGCTCGTCGAAGCTCTCTTCCGGCATCAAAAGACAGCTTTAACTCTTTGTAGTTCTTCGTTTTTATTATAAATCTACAGCTCTGGTATGCTTTCCGGCCGCAGGCCTAGGGTCACACCATGCAACTCATCGATATCGGCGTCAACCTGACCAACCCCAGTTTTGCCGACAAACACCAGGCGGTACTCGATCGCGCGTATGCCGCTGGCGTCTGCCAATTGGTACTGACCGGCACCAGTGTCGAAGGCAGTGAACAGGCCCTGGAGTTGTGCCAGCAACTGGACGAAACCGGCCAACGGTTGTTCTCCACCGCCGGTATCCACCCGCATTCGGCCAGTGACTGGAATGCCGACAGCGCTCAGCGCTTGCGCAGCTTGCTCAAGGAACCAAACGTGCGGGCGGTCGGCGAATGCGGGCTGGATTTCAATCGTGACTTCTCGCCGCGTCCGCAACAGGAAAAAGTGCTCGAAGAGCACCTGGCAATGGCCGTCGACCTGCAACTGCCGGTCTTCCTCCATGAACGCGATGCCAGCCAGCGCCTGCTGGAAATCCTGCGCGACTACCGCGACCAACTACCGGCCGCCGTGGTGCATTGCTTTACCGGCGAGAAGCGGGCGCTGTTCAGCTACCTGGACCTCGACCTGCATATCGGCATCACCGGCTGGATCTGCGATGAACGTCGCGGCACTCACTTGCACCCGCTGGTCCGCGAGATCCCGCGCGGGCGCTTGATGCTCGAAAGCGACGCGCCGTACCTGTTGCCCCGCAGCTTGCGCCCCAAACCCAAGAACGGGCGCAATGAACCGGCGTATCTGACCGAAGTGCTGCGTGAGGTGGCCTTGCATCGTGGCGAAAGCCTGGAAGACGTAGCGGCTCACAGCACCGCGTGTGCGCGAGCGTTTTTCGGGTTGCCGTCGGTTGATTGAACCCGCTACACCAGGATCATCATTGATCCACATCAAAAAGCCCTTCGCTGAGTAGCGGCACAATGCTGGCACCTTGCCAATACTGTTTCCGCTATCAGAGAAGACCTCCATGGGTGCCTGGCTTAGCAACATTTCGCTGAAATACAAATTCTGGGCGGTCAACGCGGTCGCCTTCGTCACCACCCTGCTGCTAGTGCTGTATGCCGTGCAACTGGAGCAACAAGCGCGCAACCAGGCCTCACAGCAGTCGGCCGTTGCTCAAGCGCGACTGATCAGCAACTGGCCGGTCGGCCAGGCCTTGCCTGAAGCCGAGCATTTCCTGAGCTTCGGCAAAGGCCAGATCCCCCTGCTGAACCAACAGCCATTGCCCGAGTTGAACAACGCCAACGGCTGGGTCGACATCAATGACATGCCGCTGTTTGGCGAGAACCCATTGATCGGTGCCGAGGTGCTAGCGCGTGCCAACGGCGAGCAGATCGCCGTTCTGGCCTATGGCCCGAGTTTGAGTCAGGTGTTCGGCGAACGATTCGCCAACTATGCGGCAGCCGTGTTCATCCTGATGCTGGCGATGCTCGGCGCCTCGCAATTGTTGATCCGTTTTCTGCTCGCCCAGCTCAACACCCTCAAGGACGTGATGCTGCACGTCGAAAAAACCGGCGACCTGTCGGCTCGCGTACCGCTGGCTTGCACCGACGAGGTGGGCCAGATGGCCAGCGCCTTCAACGCCATGCAGGCCGGCTACCAACGCGTGGTCAACACCGTGGCCAATACTGCCCGCCAACTGGATATCGGCGCGGCGCGTCTGGCCGCCAGCATGAACGAGGTACGCCACGGCATGCTCGGCCAACAAAGCGAAACCGATCAGGCCGCCACCGCGATCAATGAGATGTCGGCCACGGTCTATCACATCGCCCAACATGCCGGCGCCACTCGCGACCTCTCGCAAACCGCCGACAGCCTAGCCGGCAGCGGCCAGGAAGTGGTCATCCGGGTACAACAGTCCATCGCCGGACTCTCCAGCGGGGTGCAGCAAACCGCCGAGATGATTCAGCGTCTCGCCGAAGACAGCCAGAAAATCAACGGCGTGGTCAGTGTGATTCACAGCATCGCCGAGCAAACCAACCTGCTGGCCCTGAACGCCGCCATCGAAGCCGCACGCGCCGGGGAAATGGGCCGGGGCTTTGCGGTGGTCGCCGATGAAGTGCGCAATCTGGCCAAGCGTGTGCAGACCTCTACTGATGAAATCACCAGCATGATCTCGGCGCTGCAAGCCGGTACACGGGATGCGGTGGACTTCATGCAGGAAAGCTCGTTCAAGGCCGATGACTGTGTGCAGCAGGCTCAAGAAGCTGGCGCCGCACTGGCAGAGATCACCGGCGCAGTGGCGCAGATGCGCGAAAGCAACACCCAGATTGCCGTGGCGGCGGAACAGCAGAGCCAGGTGGCAGAAGAGATGAACCGCGCAGTGGTGAGCATCCGTGACGTCACCGTGAACACCGTGCAGCAGACCGTGGATTCGGCGACCACCAGCAATGAACTGGCAACGCTGGCGGGTGAGTTGAGCAAGGCGATCGGGCAACTGAAGCTTTGAGGGGCCCATCGCGGGCAAGCCTTGCTCCTACAGATTTTGGGCCAACTGCGCGATGCGTGGACGAGTCTAAATTCGTAGGAGCAAGGCTTGCCCGCGATAGCGCCGGACAAATCTCATCAATGTTGGCCATGACACCTATCGCGCCGATAGCCAACCTTGATTCGCCGACGACCGCCGCCCCACCTATCCTTCAATCATGTGTTCAACACGGATAGAGGATTCCCCACATGGGCAAACGTCACCCCAACCTTCCCGCCTGGCAATGGCGTGCATACCCGCAAAACCACCAGCACCCGACCAATCTGGTGTTGCACCTGATTGCCGTGCCGCTGTTCATCGTGGCGTTTCTACTGATCGTTTCCGGGGTGTTCGGCCTGAGTTTTCTGAACGTCGCCATCGGGGTCGTCGGCCTGCTTGCCGCACTTGGCTTGCAACGCCACGGCCACAGCCTGGAGGCGCTAGCCTCCGAGCCGTTCAGTGATCGCAAAGATGCGGTGTCGCGCTTGCTGGTCGAGCAATTCCTGACGTTCCCGCGTTTTGTCCTCAGCGGTGGCTGGTGGCGCGCCTGGCGCAAACGCCATCACCGCTGAAGGTCTTACGCGAAAATAGTCACCGTCTGCCGGCTCAACGCAATCAATTGCCCTTCAGCGCTCCACAGCGCTGCGGCGGCGTGGCCATATCCGTCACGGGCATGTTCGATTTCCACAAGATATTTGCACCAGCCCAACGTGCTCAACGCCAGCAACGGCTGAACGAATTCGATGGTCCAGGTCAGCGTGCTGCCCGCCGCCGGTTTCTTCAGGTGTGGCAACAATGCCGGAGGCCAGGCATCCACCAGCGCCAGAATGTGCGCCTCGGTGACCGGCTCTTCCTTGACGTCGCCACGCAAGCGAACCCAGCCGCCCATCTCCCGGGATTTATTACCGGTGAACGGCAAACCGCCGACACTCCAACGCATCGCCAGATGGCGCATGAACTCGGGCGTCACGCCTTTGATGTAGGGCAGTTCCTGGCAATCGTCCCAGTGTTTCATCTCTGGCGCGGGCGCGGCCACCACCTCGACTTCGGAAGGACGCGAAGCGCCAAAGCTGCCCTGAACCAGGGTCACCACCTGGCCGTTCTGCACGGCTCGCCCCAGCACCTGGCTGACCGCTTTGCCTTCGCGCAGCACGTCCACCTCAAAACTCACGGGCACACCGGGTTCGACCGGGCCGACAAAGGTGATCGCCAATGAACGCACCGGGCGATCCGCCGGGACTTTCGCGCGCATGGCTTCGTACTGCAAAGCGGCGACCAGACCGCCGAAACTGGCGCGGCCCTGGGCCCATTCCGCCGGAATAGACAGCTCATGCGGCGAACTGCGCACGGCGTCGAGCAAATCGGAAAAACGCATGGAAACCTCAAGGCTGGGAAAGGATCGAAGGATCTTAACCAGCCAGCAGCGCCTGTACAGCACCTATTCCGGCCAAAGAGGCTGACAGATAGGCCGCCAACGGCGACGAAAGGCAATCCGCGTCAGGCTTTGAAGCAAGCCGATATGAGTTTGTCGAGCACCCGATCGGCGCGACCTTCAGCCTTGGTCATGGTTGCTCGCCAGACGGCCACACAAGGCAGCAAGTCGGGCTCGTGCTCGGCACGGGCCAACCATTGCCAGCAATCGTGCCAGTCGCCGAGCGCTTCCTGTGCCGATTTGAGACGTCGCATGGCAGCTTTAGGCAAGCGATCCAGTTCCGGGTAGGCTTCAATCGCATAGCGCACACGTTTGATCAACAGCCGCAGGCGATGGCGGTCATGCGCGGGATCGTGCAGGGCCACATCCAGCGCTTTCCATTGTTTGGCCAGGCGTTTCTCGATGCGCGTACGCAACCCCTTGAGCAAGCCTTGACGTTGGGAGGCGCGCAAAAAGCGTGGAAATGCATCGAGAATCATCAATAGCTGCGCCAATTCCGGGCTGTCGGCCACAGCCGGATAGGCCTGCGCCATTTGCACCATTCGGCGCTTGGCCGCGTCTGCTTGACCGTGTGCCAGCAAGTACGCCGCCAGCACTTCTCGGTCGCGCAGCGGCGTGGTCAGGCTTCCAACACCCGCCGCTGCCGCTTCGAGTTGTTCGACACCGGGCAAACCGCGCAATGGCCGCAACAAGCTGCGCAAACGGCGAACCGTCGTGCGCAAGTCATGCAGCGCTTCAGGGTCGGCGCTGGCGCTCAAGCGCGCCTGGCAGGCCAGCAAACGCACTTCCAGCCCCAACACCTTGGCCACCAACCGATTCACCAACGCAGACATCGCTCTCTCCCAAGTCGACAACCAGCATCAGATCGCAAGTTTACGCTCATGCTGGCGGTAAAACCGGGTGCCGACATTGCGTCAGATCATTGTGAATTCAACGCCCTGCGCGGGATTCGCGAATATAGAAGCGTGCTTTCTCGGCTTTTTTAGTGCAGCCCTCGTAGGCCTCGAACTGCTGCTGGGTCTTGGCCCCGGTCAGCAGCGAAAGCGCCTTGGAGTAACTCACGGTACCAGCGAAACCTTCGGCCTTGGCAATGTCCAGCTCCTGCCAGGCGGCATCCAGTTGACTACCGCAACTGTCGCGGTAAGCAGATTTTCCCGCGCAACCGGCAAGCACCAACGCGATCAATGGCAGACAGATCCAGGCTTTCATCAATGATTCCTCAAGGTATAAAAAACAATCGTGCAGGTAAGACGGCCAATGCTGCAAAAAGTGCCTTGGTCCACCCATGGAAACTATAGCGCCCGCGAGAATACTCATGTGCCGTTATTGAGTATCAAAAAAACGACGCTAATGGCCTGACTCAGAGTCAGCATGATTGAAGCACGCCCCTCAATGGGTGCATTGTTGAAGCCTGTTTGATGAAGGGGCGAGTCATGAAAAAGCGTGTCGCATTGGTATTGGGCTCAGGTGGCGCCCGAGGCTATGCCCATATCGGAGTTATCCAGGAAATCGAAAGACGCGGTTATGACATCGCCTGTATCGCCGGTTGCTCCATGGGCGCGGTGGTCGGCGGTATCTACGCCGCCGGCAAACTCAACGATTACCGCGACTGGATCGAGAGCCTGGATTACCTTGATGTACTGCGCCTGGTGGACGTGAGCTTTCGTCTTGGGGCGATACGCGGCGAGAAAGTCTTCGGGCAGATCCGCAAGATTGTCGGCGAGATCAACATCGAAGACCTGCGCATCCCCTACACGGCCGTCGCCACCGACCTGACCAACCAGCAGGAAATCTGGTTCCAGGAAGGCTGCCTGCACCAGGCTATGCGCGCCTCGGCGGCGATCCCCAGCCTGTTCACACCGGTCATGCAAGGCAATCGCATGCTGGTCGACGGCGGCCTGCTCAATCCTCTGCCGATTGTTCCAGTGGTCTCGAGCCATTGCGACCTGATCATTGCGGTCAACCTCAACGCGACCAACCAGCGGCACTATCAGTTGCCAGTGATCCAGCGCCCTGCCGCGTTCAGAAGCCGCTTCGACAACCTGCTCAACTCGCTCGGTTCACGCCTGCCGTTCCGCCGCAAACAGGCCGAACAATTGCTGCTTCTGGAACAGGAAGCACTGCGCAGTGAAGCCGCCGAAATCAACCCCTGGATCGAATCCGCCGAGCCCGAAGCGCAACAACCCGCTGCCGCCCCGGAAGGCGACGGGGCGCCGAGATCGGCCACGGGCTCATTTATCATCGACAACGTTGGCCCAGCCTCGTTGCTGGACTTGATCAACCAAAGTTTCGAAGTGATGCAAACGTCGTTGGCGCAATACAAGATCGCCGGTTATCCACCGGACATCCTGATCAACGTGCCAAAGCGGGTTTGCCGGTTTTTCGAGTTCTACAAGGCGCCGGAGCTGATCGCGCTGGGACGGGAGATTGCCCGGGATACCCTGGATCGGTACGAGAATGAGCGCGATTGACCCCCGCCAAATCCTGGCCGGATGTTCCGGCCCCATAGCGGGCAAGCCTTGCTCCTACGTATTGATGCCATCCACAAATCGTGCGGCCGACTCAAAATCCGTAGGAGCAAGGCTTGCCCGCGATAGCGATTGGCCAAACGATACAGGACTACAGACTGCCCTCGTTCAATAGCCGATACCCTACCCCCGCCTCGGTCAGGATAAACCTCGGCCGGGTCGGGTCATCCGCCAGTTTCTGACGCAGATGCCCGACCACAATTCGTAAGTAATGGCTGTCTTCGGTATGGGTTGGGCCCCAGATGTCCTTGAGTAACTGCTGCTGGGTGATGACCCGCCCGGCGTGACGCGCCAGTTGCGCCAGCACCGAGTACTCCTTGCGGGTCAGCGCCACCTCGGCACCGTCCAGCAATACCCGCCGGTACGCCAGATCGACCGTCAACGGGCCGAACTTGAGCGCCGCTTCCTGGGCTTCACCCGCTGGAGCCTGCCGCAACAAGGCGCGGATCCGCGCCAGAAACTCCTGAATGCCAAACGGCTTGGTCACGTAGTCGTTGGCGCCGCCATCCAGCGCCTCGACTTTCTGCCCTTCGCTGGCGCGCACTGACAGGACCAGCACCGGCACTGTCGACCATTCACGGAATTCGCGCAGCACTTGCTGGCCGTCCATGTCGGGCAGGCCGAGGTCGAGCACCAGCAAATCCGGCTTGTTCAGCGCAGCCTGGGCCAGGCCCTCGGTGCCGGTACCGGCTTCAAGCACTTTGTAGCCCTGGGAGGCCAGGCTGATGCGCAGGAATTTGCGGATCTGCGGTTCATCGTCAATGACCAAAATGGTCGTGGTCTGGCTCATGGTTTCAAATCAGGCAAAGTAAGTGGCGAGAGAGTAGCGCAGGCAGCGTCAGGCTTCACTTTCAAACCCCGGCTGCTCCTGCAATGGCAAATGAATGGTGATGCAGGTGCCGCGCCCACCGATACCATCGGCGACGCTGATCCGCCCGCCATGGGCGCCGACCATGCCCTGGCAGATCGCCAGACCCAGCCCGGTGCCCTGCCCGCCCCGATCACCACGGGCGGCGGTGTAGAACATGTCGAAGATCTTCGCGCGTTCCTCCTCGGGAATGCCCGGGCCCTCGTCACTCACGGAAAAAAACAGCTCGCTGTCACTGGCACCGGCACTCAGCTGCAAACGGCCATGGGCCGGCGAAAAGCGTGCGGCGTTTTCCAGCACATTCACCAGTGCCTGCTCGATCAATGCTGCATGCACATAGAGCAACGGCAACGCGCCCGGCACATCGGTGCTCACCTGCAACGGCGCCAGCACTGCGCGCAAACGGTTGAGCGAACTGCCGACGATATCCGCCGGCGACACCCAATCGCGCGCCAGCTTCAGCGCGCCGTGGCCCAGGCGCGTCATGTCCAGCAAATTCTGAATGTAGCGGTCGAGCCGTTCGGCTTCATCGCGGGTGCCTTCCAGCAACTCACGGCGATCTTCCAGCGGGATCGCCTCCCCCAGCGCCAGCAAGCTGTCGATGCTGCCGCGCATGGACGTCAGCGGTGTGCGCAAATCATGGGACACCGACGCCAGCAAAGCACTGCGCAATTGCTCGGTTTCACCGTGCAAACGTGCCGCCTCAAGGTCGTCGGCCAACTGCGCACGGGCCAACGCTTGAGCCAGCGGCTGACTCAATGCAGTCAGCAAGCGTCGCCGCTGACCACTGAGCTGCTGACCCTCTTTCGGACAAACGCCGAGCAAGCCCAACGGCCCGTCGTCGACTGACAACGGCCACCACCACCAGCGACCGAACGGCAATGTGCCGGTGCCCATGCCGGCCGGTTGATCGTGCTGCCAGGCCCAGTCGGCGGCAGCGCGCTCGGCTTCGGAAAACTGCAGCGGGCCACCGGTTTCGACCTTCCAGCCGCCCTGCCCGTCACGGTTAACCAGACACAATTGCAGATCGTTCCAGCCGACCAGATGCGTCGCCGCCGCGCTGATCACCGCTTGCCGATCGGTGGCGGCGGTGAGCTTGCGCGACAGGTCGAGCAGTTCGCTGGTCTCTTGCTGCGTGTCGCGCAAGGCTTCCAGCTGGCGCCGCTGACGCGCCGCGAGGTTGCCGGTGAGCGCCGCCATCAGCAGGAAAAACAGCAGCGTCAACACGTCCTCCTCACGCTGAATCGCAAAGGAGAAGGTCGGCGGAATGAACAGGAAATCGTAGGTCAGAAATGACAACGCCGCACACGCCAGCGCCGGCCCGAGGCTGCTGCGTACCGCCACCAGCAACACCGCCGCGAGGAACACCAGCGAGATATTCGGCAGCGGCAAAATACTCGACACCGCCCACGCCAAAGCGCTGGCCAGCACCGTCGCCAACAGTGCCAGCGCATAGTCGAACCAGACCAACGAATGCACCGAACGCTGACGCGGTTGATGCTGTTGTTCATCGCTGTCGAGGACGTTTATTTCCAGGCCTCGGGCATTGCGCAACAAGCGTGAGGCCAAGCCGCCGCCGAACAGTCGACGACGCCAACGCTGACGCGACTGACCGACCAGTAGCAGGCTGGCACGCCGTTCGGTGGCGTGCTGAATCAGGGTTTTCGCTACTTCGCCAGCGCGCAGCAGCACCACTTCGCCGCCCAGCCGTTCAGCCAATTGCTGGGCGCTTTGCAGGCGCAAACGCGATTGCTCGTCGCGCACGCTGCCGTTGTCCACATGCACCAGGCTCCACGGCAAATGCCGACGCTGCGCGACCCGACTGGCATGCCGTACCAGACGCTCGGCCTGGGCGTCGCCATCAACGCCCACCAGCAAGCGACCGCGCACGGCCGGCGCGGCCTGACCCAACTGTCGATAGCCGCGACTCAGGTCATCATCGACCTGCGCCGCCGCGGTTTGCATCGCCAGTTCGCGCAGTGCCGTGAGGTTGGTTTGGGTGAAGAACGCATCGATTGCCGCTCGCGCTTGCTCCGGCACATAAACCTTGCCATCACGCAGCCGCTCGAGCAGCTCGCGCGGCGGCAAGTCGATCAACAGCAATTCGTAGGCTTCTTGCAGCACCCAGTCAGGCAGGGTTTCGCGCACTTGTACGCCGGTGATCCCGCGCACCTGATCGTTAAGACTTTCCAGATGCTGGACGTTGACCGTGGTGAACACGTCGATGCCTGCCGACAACAACTCCTGGATATCCTGCCAGCGCTTGGCGTGGCGGCTGCCGGGGGCGTTGCTGTGGGCCAGTTCATCGACCAGCACCAGTTTTGGCTTGGCCTTGAGCAGGCCATCGAGGTCCATTTCCTCAAGCATCACGCCACGGTATTCCGAGCGCACCAATGGCTGCTGCGGCAAGCCGCCGAGCAGCGCTTCGGTTTCCGCCCGACCGTGAGTTTCCACCACCCCGGCGATGACTTTCACGCCTTGGCGTAGCTGGGTGTGGGCGGCTTGCAACATGGCGTAGGTTTTACCGACGCCAGGCGCGGCGCCGAGAAAAACCTTGAGCCGGCCACGACCATCGCGGGGTAAATCTGCTAACAGTGCGTCGGCGCGGCCGGAGTCGCTCATTGATTTCTCGCCTTTCAAATTCGGTTTCGTTGTTGCGGAAAAGATCGCAGGCTACGCCAGCTCCTACAGAGGCGTAGGAGCTGCCGAAGGCTGCGATCTTTTGATCTACAGCTTTTCCAGCGCGATGTTCAGTTCCAGCACATTCACTACCGGCGGTCCTACCAGCGGCTGCTCGATGTGTGCATTCATCAACTGCTCGACCGTCGATATCGGCAGATTGCGCGCCGCCGCAACCCGCGACAGTTGATAGGCAATTGCCGCCGGAGGCAAGTGTGGATCGAGGCCGCTGCCAGAGGTGGTCAGCAACGCCAACGGCACCGGCCCCTGGCCAGGCACCAGCAGTTTGTTGGCATCGTCGATCACCCGGGTCGCGAGCGCCGGATTACTCGGCGCCAGGTTGCTCGCACTGCTCGATACGGTAGCAAATGCGCCCGCCGATGGCCGTGGGTGGAACCACGCATCACCGGCAAAGTCCTGGGCGATCAAGGACGAGCCGCGCACCTTGCCATCGGCGTCACGCACCAGGCTGCCATTGGCCTGATCAGGGAACGCCACCTGGGCGACACCGGTGACCACCAGTGGATAAGCGACGCCGGTGATCAGGGTCATCAAAACAAGCAGGCTCAACGCCGGACGGATCATAGAAGACATTTCAAAACCCTCGAATCGGAGAATATTCATCAGCGTGGGAGGTACACACCGCCTGTGGCGAGGGAGCTTGCTCCCGCTCGGCTGCGCAGCAGTCGTAAACGCGGTACATGCGGTGTGCCTGAATAAACACGGTGGCCCGGGGTGGGGCCGCTTCGCAGCCCAGCGGGAGCAAGCTCCCTCGCCACAAAAGCCCCGGCCTCCAGGCCCACCGTCAAACCAAATGCAAAGCAGTCAGCAGCATGTCGATCAGCTTGATGCCCACGAACGGCACCACGATGCCGCCCACGCCGTAGATCAACAGGTTGCGCCGCAGCAGGTGTGCAGCGCTCGCGGCCTGGACGCGTACTCCGCGCAGGGCCAACGGAATCAGCCCGACGATGATCAAGGCGTTGAAGACGATGGCCGAGAGAATCGCGCTCTGCGGACTGCTCAGGTGCATGATGTTCAGCACGCCCAGTTGCGGGTAGATCGAGGCAAACAGCGCCGGCAGGATGGCGAAGTACTTGGCCACGTCGTTGGCGATGGAAAACGTCGTCAACGCGCCGCGCGTCACCAGCAACTCTTTACCAATCTGCACCACGTCCAGCAACTTGGTCGGATCGCTGTCGAGGTCGACCATGTTCGCCGCTTCGCGCGCTGCCTGCGTCCCATCGTTCATTGCCATGCCGACGTCAGCCTGAGCCAGTGCCGGCGCATCGTTGGCACCATCACCGCACATGGCGACCAGACGCCCGTCGTTCTGCTCGTGACGAATCCGGGCGAGTTTCTTCTCTGGTGTCGCTTCGGCCAACACGTCATCGACACCGGCTTCAGCGGCAATCGCCGCCGCGGTCAACGGGTTATCGCCAGTCACCATGACGGTGCGAATCCCCAGCTTGCGCAGCTCGGCGAAACGCTCACGAATGCCTGGCTTGACCACGTCCTTGAGGTGGATCGCACCGAGCAACTTGCCCTCGGCACACACCAGCAGCGGGGTACCACCGCTTTGGGCAATCTTGTCGATTTCCCGGGACATCGCCGGCAGTATCTCGGCACGCGTCAGGCCGATGAAAGCCAGCACCGAATCCACCGCACCCTTGCGGTAGACACGGCCCTGATAGTCAACGCCGGACAAGCGGGTTTCGGCACTGAACGGCACAACCGTCAGCACCTCGGCGGACGGTTCAGCCTGTGGATGAAGTCCACGCAAGTACTCGACGATCGACTTGCCTTCGGCCGTGTCGTCAGCCAGCGAAGCGAACAGCGCACCTTCGGCCAGTTCCTTGGCACTGACACCCGGGGCGGCATAAATCGCGGTGCAGCGACGGTTACCGAAGGTGATGGTGCCGGTCTTGTCCAGCAGCAACACATGCACGTCGCCCGCCGCTTCTACCGCACGGCCGGATTTGGCGATCACGTTCAGCCGCACCAGACGGTCCATGCCGGCGATACCGATGGCCGACAACAAACCGCCAATGGTGGTTGGGATCAGCGTCACCAGCAGCGCCACCAGGAACACCAGCGGCAGGTTGCCGTTGGCGAAGTGGGCGAACGGCTGCAAGGTTACGACCACCACCAGGAAGATCATGGTCAGGCCGATCAGCAGGATATCCAGCGCCACTTCGTTCGGGGTTTTCTGGCGTTTGGCACCTTCAACCAATGCAATCATACGGTCCAGCGTCGATTCACCGGGGTTCGCGGTAATGCGCACCAGCAACCAGTCAGACACCAGTCGAGTGTTGCCGGTGACCGCCGAACGATCACCACCGGACTCACGAATCACCGGTGCGGATTCACCGGTAATCGCCGCTTCGTTGACCGCGGCAATACCTTCGATCACCTCGCCGTCACCGGGAATCATCTCGCCGGCTTCGACGCGAACCACATCGCCTTTGCGCAGGCTGACCGCTGGCACTACCTGAAAGCTGCCATCGGCTTTCTTACGCCGCGCGCTCAAGCCTTCGCTACCGGCCTTGAGGCTGTCGGCACGGGCCTTGCCGCGACCTTCAGCCAAGGCTTCGGCGAAGTTCGCGAACAACACGGTGAACCACAGCCACAGGGCGATTTGTGCCGCGACAAACGTCGGCACTGCCGGATCTGGAATCACACACAACACGGTGGTGAGGATCGCGGTCAGTTCGACCACCAGCATCACCGGCGAGCGCTTCAACTGCCGTGGGTCGAGCTTGACGAAGGCTTGCACCAGCGCCGGCCGCCACAGGGCCGAGATCGCGGTTTTCGGTTGTTCGACAGGTTGCGCCGGCACAACGTGTGGTGCGGCTTTTTTCGATACACGAACGGGCATATTCATCATCAAATCCCTCAGAAGCCCAAGCTCAGGTGTTCAGCGATAGGACCCAGCGCCAGGGTCGGCAGGAACGTCAGGCCGCCCACCAGCAATATGGTCACGGTCAGCAACGTCACGAACAGCGGGCCATGGGTCGGGAAGCTGTTCTGGCCAATCGGCGCGGTTTTCTTCATCGCCAGGCTGCCGGCCAGGGCCAGTACCGGGAGGATGTAGCCGAAACGCCCGATCAACATGCCCAAGCCCAGCATCAGGTTATGGAATGGCGTATTGGCGTTCAGGCCGGCGAATGCCGAACCGTTGTTGGCGCTGGCGGAGGTGTAGGCGTATAGCAACTGGCTGAAACCGTGGGGACCGGGGTTGCTGATCGTTCCCGCAGGGCCAGGCAGGCTCGCCGCAATGGCACCCAGCACCAGTACGCCGACCGGCATCACCAGCAAGGTGACAACCAACAGTTGTACTTCCTTGGCTTGCAGTTTCTTGCCGAGGTATTCCGGTGTACGTCCGATCATCAGACCGGCGAGGAACACCGCGATCAGCACGTTGAGCAACATGCCGTAGAGGCCGGCGCCGACGCCACCGAAGATCACTTCGCCGACCATCATGTTGATCAGCGCGACCATGCCGCTCAGCGGGTTGAGGCTGTCATGCATACCGTTGACCGAGCCGTTGGAGGCTGCGGTGGTAGTCA
This sequence comes from Pseudomonas helvetica, assembly GCF_039908645.1. Classification (NCBI taxonomy): domain Bacteria; kingdom Pseudomonadati; phylum Pseudomonadota; class Gammaproteobacteria; order Pseudomonadales; family Pseudomonadaceae; genus Pseudomonas; species Pseudomonas helvetica. The sequence goes on along the minus strand of NZ_CP150917.1, from coordinate 1,948,822 downwards.
CCGACCAGAGTACGGTCGCCGTGGTACCGAAGCGTGCTTCCTTGCCTTCCAGCGGCGCAGTCTGCTCGACCGCAACGTTGTTCAGGGTCGGGTTCGGCTGGTATTCAGCCCACAGCGACACCGCGCCACCGATCAGGAACAACGCCAGCATGCAGGCGATGATCGCCCGGCTCTGACGCAGGTCCTTGACGTAATGGCCGAAGGTGAACACCAGCGCCACCGGGATCAGGATGATCGAGGTGACTTCGAACAGGTTGCTCCAGGCCGTCGGGTTCTCGAACGGGTGCGCCGAGTTGACGCCGAAGAAGCCACCGCCGTTGGTGCCCAATTGCTTGATCGCAATCTGGCTGGCGGCAGGGCCCAGTGGGATCACTTGATCCACGCCCTGCATCGTCAGCGCATTCACATAATGAGCGAAGGTTTGTGGCACGCCCTGCCAGACCAGGAACAGCGCCAGCAACAGGCACAGCGGCAGCAGTCCGTAGAGGGTGGCGCGGGTCATGTCGACCCAGAAGTTACCGAGGGTTTGCGCCGATTTGCGACCGATGCCGCGACACAAGGCAACCAGAACAGCCAGGCCGGTGGCGGCGCTGACGAAGTTCTGCACGGTGAGGCCGATCATCTGGCTCAGATAGCTCAGGGTCGCCTCACCGCTGTAGGACTGCCAGTTGGTGTTGGTCATGAAGCTGACGGCGGTATTGAACGCCTGTGTCCACTCCTGCCCCGGCAGGTTTTGCGGGTTGAGTGGCAAATAGTCCTGAAACAACAGGATCGTGAACAACAGCAAAAAGCCCGCGAGGTTGAACGCGAGCAACGCCAGGGTGTATTTCTGCCAACTCTGTTCGCTCTGCGGGTCGACCCCGGCCACGCGATAACAGCCGCGCTCCACGGGCCCGAGGATCGGCGTCAGCCAAGTGCGCTGGCCTTCCATCACCTTGTAGTAGAACCTTCCCAGGAACGGTGCCGGAATCAGCACCACGGCGAAGAAGGCGAGGATCAGCCAATAGTCATAACTGTGCATAGCCGCTCCTAGTGCTGATCCGCGCGCAACAGCGCAACCAGTAGATAAATGAACAGTCCCACCGCCAACAGCAGGGACACCCCGTCCAGAACACTCATGGAATTTCTCCGTCGTACGGCAACTGCCGCGTGTGGCGCAATTGTCCGCAGGAAGGCTGTAAAGGAACGAGACCGAGGGGTTGGGCGCGGCATAAAGAAAGCGTAAAGAGTGGCTTTACGTGGGGGTTACAGGCCAGATTTCAGTGGTGTCAGGAACGGCCCCATCGCGGGCAAGCCTTGCTCCCACAGGTTTCACACAATCCTTGTGGGTGCGTGGCTTGCCCGCGATGGCGTCATATGAATCACCACCGCCCTCAACTGGCGCACAAAAAGCGCACATCCCGCAGCGAACATCCTCGATACGACAGCTTTCTGCGCTTTACGACCTAACAAATCGACATGGCACGCCCACTGCACACGCCCTCCACGGGCTTTTCCAAATCGCAGCGGGAGAAACGCATGAACACACAACTCAAACCGACGTTGGGCACCCTGCATTTATGGGGGATCGCGGTCGGGCTGGTGATTTCCGGCGAGTACTTTGGCTGGAGTTACGGCTGGGGCGTAGCCGGGACTCTCGGCTTTCTGGTGACCTCTCTCATGGTCGCGACCATGTACACCTGCTTCATTTTCAGCTTCACCGAACTGACTACGGCGATCCCGCACGCCGGCGGCCCTTTCGCCTACAGTCGCCGCGCCTTTGGTGAAAAAGGCGGACTGATCGCCGGCCTGGCGACGTTGATCGAGTTCGTCTTCGCACCTCCGGCCATTGCCCTGGCCATTGGCGCTTATCTCAACGTGCAGTTCCCCGCCCTCGACCCGAAACATGCAGCGGTCGGCGCCTACATCGTATTCATGGGCCTGAACATCCTCGGCGTAAAACTGGCGGCAACCTTCGAACTGGTGGTGTGTGTGCTGGCAGTCATCGAGTTGCTGGTCTTCATGGGCGTGGTCGCCCCGGCGTTCAGCTTCAGCAACTTCGCGCTCAATGGTTGGGCCGGCGCCGATGCGTTCGGCGCACCGGCCATCGCCGGGATGTTCGCGGCAATTCCCTTCGCTATCTGGTTCTTCCTCGCCATCGAAGGTGCGGCCATGGCCGCCGAAGAAGCCAAGGACCCGAAACGGACGATTCCCAAGGCCTACATCAGCGGCATTCTGACCCTGGTATTGCTGGCCATGGGCGTGATGTTCTTTGCTGGCGGCGTGGGTGACTGGCGGACCCTGGCGAACATCAACGACCCGTTGCCGCAAGCGATGAAAGCCGTGGTCGGTGAAAGCTCCGGCTGGCTGCACATGCTGGTGTGGATTGGTCTGTTCGGGCTGGTGGCGAGCTTCCACGGGATCATCCTTGGCTATTCGCGACAGTTCTTCGCCCTCGCCCGCGCCGGATACCTGCCGGCCTACCTGGCCAAGCTGTCACGCTTCCAGACGCCGCACCGGGCAATCATCGCAGGCGGCCTGATCGGCATCGCGGCCATTTACAGCGACGGGCTGATCAACCTCGGCGGCATGACCCTGACCGCCGCGATGATCACCATGGCGGTATTCGGCGCTATCGTGATGTACATCATGAGCATGCTCAGTCTGTTCAAACTGCGTAAAACCGAACCGAATCTGGAACGGACTTTCCGTGCGCCCGGCTACCCACTGGTACCGGCGACTGCCCTGGCATTGGCAGTGGTCTGCCTGGTAGCAATGGCCTGGTTCAACGCGCTGATCGGGGCGATCTTCCTCGGCTTCATGGCGGTCGGTTTTGTCTACTTCCTGCGGACAGCGCAATTGCGTGCCGATGCACCAGCGGATGCGATGCTGACCGGTCTTTGATGAGGTGCCCCAGGCAGAACAGGCCTAGAATGGAACCATAGAGAAACGCCGTGACTCAAAATGGATAGGCACGGCGTTGACGCGAAACCATTCGCGCCAACACCTGCCCTTAAGGAGAACACCTATGCCCTGGTATGCCTGGTTGATTCTGGTGGTTGCTATCGGATCGATCGTCGGTGGCTTGATGATGCTGCGCGACACCGCGAATAAAGTGGAATTGACCGACGAGCAACGTAAACGCGTCGCTGAGCGCAACGCCGAAGCAGACGCCAAGGATGCGCAAGATCGTTGATCTGAACGGTGGCGAGGGAGCTTGCTCCCGCTGGGCCGCGAAGCGGCCCCAGGAGTCCCTCGCACATTTTCTTAAGATGTAGCGCTTACACTGGAATGGCGCCCGCTGCGCGGTCGAGCGGGAGCAAGCTCCCTCGCCACAAAAACTTCTCTATTTCTCCCACTCGGCTTTGGCAATATGCAAGCCGTGCAGCCCCTTGTACGCGGCCCGCTCAGGCTGGCTCCAGCCTTTGAGCAACGTCTCCTCCAAACGATAGATTTCCACGCCCAGCGGCCGGCAGACACTTAACGGATCCTGCGCATTCGGCCCCCACATCGGCAGCGACAAATCGCCCCCCGGGCAGGTCGACAATGCACACAGCAGATCGATCTCGGCGAAGAACTCCAGGTAGTCGCCCTTCTGCGCCGGGCAGGCCTTCATGAAGTACATGTCGTCGTGGTTGAGCCCCGTGCACTGAAAGATGTTCAGCACGTCATGCACGTCGAACTCGGTCAGACCGTGAGGTAACACGGCGCGGGTCAGGTTCGAATGGCAGTGGTGATGGAAATCCTCGCCGGTGAGCATTTTGTTCACATAGGGATCGCAGCGCGTGCCCAGCAGATCGTGCAAACGTCCGCCGTGTTCGTCGATGCCATAGTTGGCCAGGCTGTCGTCAGTGATGGTCACCAGCGGCCGCAGAAAGGGCAGGTTCGACCAGAGCCGGTCATGGGTGCTGACGTGAGCGCCCTGCAATTGCCGGGTCCGCGCAGCCCACAGCCGTTCGCGCGGGTCGTTGGCATTCCAGACGTTGAAGTCCCCGACTTGCGGGCCCACGGGTGTGGTCACACGGAACACATGCCCCGCCGGCACGTGCCAGGCGCGTCCGGTGCGGATCGGCACTTCGAATTGCTCGATCAGCGTGCGCGCGGCCGGTGTATCGCGGATCCGCTCGTAGAAGGCTTTATCGACCTGTAACGCCGAGCCCTTACTGACCTGATAAGCCGCGGGATAGTCTTTGTACATGGCATGAGTCCTCGATCAATGACGGGAAGGATGGTTGAACAACTCAAGCAATTGCTGTTCGGAATCGTCGAGATAGTCGCTCAAGGCGTCGTAAGCGCCGGGCTTGTCACCTTCGACCAGCAAGTCGTGAATGCGCCGGTCGCGCTCAAGCCAGGGCGCCTGGAAGCGGGACTCGTCAGGCGCCGCACTGAACACCAGGCGCAGTTGCGCAACGACATTGGTAAAGAATTCATCGAACAGCGGGCTGCGTAACAAACCGACAATATGTTGATGAAAACGCAGGCTGTGGGTGCCGACAGCCCGCCAGTCTTCACGCTCGCGGGCCAACTGCGCGGTTTCAATGGCGTCGAGCATGTGATCGGATTGGTATTCGCGCAGCGGTCGGCTGGCGCTGATGGCCTGTAGCTCCAGCGTGCGCCGGACCTGAAACAGGTCGCGCAGCTGATCGGCGCCGAGCTGGCGAACCATCACGCCTTTATTTCGGACATAAAGGGTCAGGCCCTCCTGCCCCAAGCGGTGCAGCGCTTCGCGGATGGTATTGCGCGAGGCGTTATAGGCAATCACCAGATCGCCTTCCACCAACGCCCGCCCCGGCAGCAAGCGACCGCCAATGATGTCGGCGCGCAACTCCAGTGTGATGTGGTCAGCCAGGGACAGTCCGCTACTCATACTCATCGCCTCAGGATTGTTCAACAATCGTCAGTCAATGAGTAGTCACTATTCGTGCCAGTTTCAACCTTCACGCCACGCCTGGCGCACAATGCAAAACGGCGACCCTTGGGTCGCCGTTTTCGTTACTGACTGTATTGCTTGCCCAATCCTGGCGGTACGCCATGGATATCGATCTCTTCCCACGGCCCGTTCGGGCTGATCGAACGACTCCAGCCATTGTTCCAGTGGTAGTAGGTGCGCTGGCGGTAGAAGGTGTCGGTCTGGTTGTCGAGGACGTAGACGCCGAGTTTCGCATCCCAGTGGCTGTTGCCGCCCGGTGGTGGGGCGAAGCTTGCGGAGGTGCGCGGCTGTGGCTTGCCGGGCTTGTTTGGGGTCACCGGTTTGCCAGGGGCGGTCGTCGGTTTGCTGCCTGGGTACGATGACGGAATGGGCGGCAACCGCTCTTCATGTGACGGTGGCTGGACCGCACATGCACTTAACCCCAAGACAAGACTGAGCAGGGTGATACGAGCGATGGCGGTCATAGCGGATTCCTGATTATTTGTCTGGGCTGTCGATGGTCAATTGTTGCGGCGCGGTAGTGCTGCTGGCCAAAGGCTCGCTGCGACCGACCCACTCGCCAGCAGTCGGCTGGCCGGCACGGGATACGCGCGCGACCAGTTGGACTTCAGGAAAGTTCGACAGTTTCAATTGCGGCATCATTGCGTCGGCATCGCCCAGTTCGACGGTCGCTGGCAGATCGGCAACGGTCAGGCGCTTGGCTGCCAATGGTGCCGGAGGCCCCGAGGTTGCGCGAGCGAAGATGAACACGCTGTCACCTGGCTGTACCTTGGCTTTCACGTTCGCCGCCAGATCAACCGTCACTTTCAGCAACGCTGCCGGCTTGGCCGCTACGACTGGCGCCTTGGCGACAGTAGCGCCGTTCGCTTGCAGTTTTTCGGTTGCCCGGGCAATGCCACCTTCCAGCGCGCTGCGCGAGTTATCTTCGGGTGGCAGTTGCGCCAACAGACGCCCCCAGTAGTCGATGGCCTCCTGATAACGCTCGCCTTCGAAAGCCGCGATGCCCAACAGTCCAAGGCTGGTGACTTCTTTAGGATCGGCCTTGAGTGCTTCGTCGGTCAACGCCTGGATCTTCTCCGACCACTTTTTGTTGTCGGCAAAGTACTGCGCCTGGGCCCACTGGCCGAGCAATTCAGGCTGACGGCCAGCCAATGCCACGGTGCGCTCGAAGATCTTCGCAGCGTCGCCAGGACGGTCCTGAGCCATGTAGGTACGACCCAGGAAATACAGGCCTTCGGCCGAATCCGGTTGAGCCGCCACAGCGCGTTCGAGACGACGGGTCATCTCTTCCATCGATTGCGGTGCCTGGGCAAATTCGCGGGTCAGTTCGACCTTGTCGCTGGCGCCGAAATGCAGGTACAGCCCCAGGCCCAACACCGGCACCAGAATCGCTGCCAGCACTGGCAACGGCTTGCCCAGACGGGAAACCCGGCCCGTGTCGACGCCTTCGGTATCCGCCAGCAGTTCACGAGCGGCTTCGTCACGCCCGGCGCTCATTTGCGTCGCATCAAGCACGCCTTCGGCCTGTTGAGCCTGCAACTCAGCCACGCGTTCCTGGTAAAGCGCCACGTTCAGCGCGGTACGATCCTCTTCACGCTGGGCCCGACGGCCACGCAGAACAGGGATCAACAAAAAACTCAGGGCAACCAGTAGAAGCAGACCTGCAGCGAGCCAGAAATCAATCATTCTTGGTGTTATCCAACAGTTGGTCGAGGCGCTTGCGCTCATCAACAGAAAGCGTGTCGGTACCTGCCGTGCGCTCGGCACGACGGCGACGGACGATTACGGCGATCACCAGCACGCCACCGAGCAACAACCCGGCCGGGCCAAACCACAGCAGCGCGGTCTTGCTGTTCAGGGCTGGCTTGTAGCGCACGAAGTCGCCATAGCGGTCGACCATGAAGTCGATGATCTGCTGGTTGTCCTTGCCCTCGCCGAGCATGCGGAAAATCTCTTTGCGCAGGTCAGCGGCGATCGGTGCATTGGAATCGGCAATGTCCTGATTCTGGCACTTGGGGCAACGCAGTTCTTTGGTCAGTTCGTGAAAACGCTCGCGCTCGGCGTCATTGGCGAACACGTAAGTGTCGATGGCCGCGTGAGCGACTCCGGCGATACTCAGGCCGAGTACGGCGGCAGCAATCCAGCGCTTCATGGTTTGGCCTCATCGACCAGCGCCTGATACTTGGCCGCCAGTTTTTCGCGCCAGACCACTTCGTCGATCACCCCGACGTATTTGTCGCGGATGATGCCTTTGGCGTCGATGAAGAAGGTTTCGGGAGCGCCGTAAACGCCGAGATTCAAGCCCAGGGAGCCCGCCTCGTCACGGATGTCCAGCAGGTACGGATTGTGGAACTCGACCAGCCACTTCAAGGCATCGGTGTTGATGTCCTTGTAGTTGACGCCATAAATCACCACACCCTGCTGGGCCAGTTTGTTCAGCACCGGATGCTCGACCCGGCAGGAAATGCACCAAGTGCCCCAGACGTTGACCAGGGCCGGTTTGCCCAGCAGATCAGCGCGGGTCAAGGTCTTGTCGCCTTGCACGGTCGGCAGGGAAAACTCGGGGAACGGCTTGCCAATCATCGCCGAGGGCAGCTCGGCCGGGTCCAGGTAGAGCCCCCGGTAAAGAAACACCGCCACCAGCAGAAACAGCGCCAGTGGCAACACCATTAACCAACGTCTCATGCAGTGGCTCCCGTCATGCCCAGCGCTTCACGCACGCGACTTTTCACCTTGACCCGATAACGACGATCCAGCGCCGCCAGCAACCCACCGAAACCTGTCAGCAAACCGCCGAACCAGATCCAGCGCACGAACGGCTTGACGTGCACGCGCACGGCCCAGGCGCCATTCTCCAGCGGCTCACCGAGCGCCACGTACAGGTCGCGGGTGAAACCGGCGTCGATGCCGGCTTCGGTCATCATTGAGTTCTGCACGGTGTACAGACGTTTTTCCGGGTGCAGCACCGCGACTTCCTTGCCCGAACGGATCACCCGAATGGTGCCTTTGTCGGAGGTGAAGTTCGGTCCTTCGAAGTGCTTGGCGCCCTCAAAAATGAAGTGATAACCGGCAAGGTCCATCGACTCGCCCGGTGCCAGGCGCAGATCGCGCTCGGCGCTGTTCTGGCTTGAAAGCACCACGCCCAAGGCGCACACGGCGATACCGAGGTGCGCAACCTGCATGCCCCAATAGCTGCGGGTCAGGCTCGACAGGCCTTTGATCAGGCCTTTGTTGCGGGTCTTGTCGAAAATGTCACGCACACCGGCCAGCAACACCCAGGCCGCGAGCATGAAGGTCGCCAGCACGGCCCAGTTGAAGTCGCCATAAGCGATCCCGGCGACGACCGCCAAAGCAGCGCTACCGAGCAACACCGGGGTCAGCATATTCATCAGCCATTTCACCGGGGTGTCTTTCCAGCGCACCAGCACACCGACGGCCATCACCACCATCAGCAACGCCATCAACGGAATGAACAACGCGTTGAAATACGGCGGGCCGACCGACATCTTGGCGCCGCTCAGGGCATCGAGCACCAGCGGGTACAAGGTGCCGAGCAGAATCATCGAAGCCGCGACCACCAGCACCAGGTTGTTGCCCAGCAGCAGGGTTTCACGCGACCACAGGTTGAAGCCGACGTGGCTCTTGACCACTGGCGCACGCAGGGCAAACAGCGTCAGCGAACCGCCGACCACAAACAGCAGGAAGATCAGGATGAACACACCCCGCGCGGGGTCCGAGGCAAACGCGTGCACCGAGGTCAGTACACCGGAACGCACCAGGAAGGTTCCCAGCAGGCTCAGCGAGAACGCGGCAATGGCCAGCAACACGGTCCAGCTTTTGAACACGCCGCGTTTTTCAGTCACGGCCAACGAGTGAATCAGCGCCGTACCGACCAGCCAAGGCATGAACGAGGCGTTTTCCACCGGGTCCCAGAACCACCAGCCGCCCCAGCCGAGTTCGTAGTAGGCCCACCAGGAGCCGAGGGTGATGCCGATACCGAGGAACGCCCAGGCGACGATGGTCCAGGGCCGCGACCAACGGGCCCACGCCGCATCCAGACGCCCGCCGAGCAAGGCAGCAATCGCGAAGGCGAAGGCCACCGAGAAACCGACATAACCCATGTAGAGCATCGGCGGGTGAACGATCAGGCCAATGTCTTGCAGCAACGGGTTGAGGTCATGACCGTCAGTGGGAATCTGCGGCAGAACCCGTGCGAACGGGTTCGAGGTGAGAATCAGAAACAGCAGGAACCCGGTGCTGATCATGCCCATCACCGCCAGCACGCGAGCCAGCATGACCTGCGGCAACTGCCGGGAGAAGATCGACACGGCGAAGGTCCAGCCGCCGAGAATCAACGCCCAGAGCAGCAAGGAACCTTCGTGGGCGCCCCATACCGCGCTGAATTTGTAGTACCACGGCAAGGCGCTGTTGGAGTTGTTGGCGACATACCCCACCGAGAAGTCATCGGTCATGAAGGCGTAGGTCAGGCAGCCGAAGGCGAACAGCAGAAAAGTGAACTGGCCCCAGGCCGCTGGCTGGGCCAGGCCCATCCACATGCGGTCACCGCGCCAGGCACCGAGCAACGGCACGGTGGCCTGAACGATGGCAAAGCACAGGGCGAGAATCATCGCCAGATGGCCCAACTCGGGAATGAAGATGCCTGAGGTCATGGATCAACCCTCCTTCGCGGGTGTTGGAGCGGATTGACCACTGTCTTTGAGCGCCTTGGTCACTTCTGGCGGCATGTATTTCTCGTCGTGCTTGGCCAGCACTTCGTCAGCCACCACCACGCCGTCTGCATTCAGTTTGCCCAGCGCAACGATGCCCTGCCCTTCACGGAACAGGTCCGGGAGGATGCCGCGGTAGGTGATGGTCACGGATTTATTGAAGTCGGTGACGATGAATTTCACGTCCAGCGAATCGCCGGAGCGTTGCAGCGAGCCCTTCTCGACCATGCCGCCAGCACGAATGCGCGTGTCTTGCGGGGCTTCGCCATTGGCGATTTGGGTCGGTGTGTAAAAGAGGTTGATGTTCTGCTGAAGGGCACTGAGGGCCAGGCCGACAGCTGCGCCGACACCGACCAGGATCGCGAGAATAATGATAAGACGCTTTTTACGCAGCGGATTCACTTGCTGTTCTCCCGGCGCAGACGGCGCGCCTCTTGTTGCAGGTAACGCTTGCGGGCCAGGATCGGCGCAGCCACGTTGAGAGCCAGTACCGCCAGGCAGATGCCATAAGCCGACCAGACATAAAGACCGTGATGGCCCATGGCGAGGAAGTCGCCGAATGAAGCAAAACTCATTACGCGGCCTCCAGGCTGTTTTGCACTTCGGCCTTGACCCAGCTGGCACGGGCTTCGCGCTTGAGCACTTCAAGGCGCATGCGCAGCAACAGCACGGCGCCGAAGAAACAGTAGAAACCCAGCACCGTCAGCAGCAACGGCAGCCACATTTCGGCTGGCATTGCCGGTTTTTCGGTGAGGCTGAAGGTTGCGCCCTGGTGCAGGGTGTTCCACCACTCCACCGAGTACTTGATGATCGGGATGTTGATCACGCCGACAATCGCCAGCACCGCGCAGGCCTTGGCCGCGCTGTCACGATTGCTGATGGCGTTGCCCAGCGCAATGAGACCGAAGTACAGAAACAGCAGAATCAGCATGGACGTAAGTCGCGCATCCCAGACCCACCACGAGCCCCAGGTCGGTTTACCCCAGATCGCCCCGGTGACCAACGCCACAGCGGTCATCCAGGCACCGATCGGCGCTGCGCATTGCAGGGCGACGTCCGCCAGTTTCATCTTCCACACCAGCCCGACAATGCCGCAGACCGCCAGCATCACGTAGCAGGACTGCGCCAGCATGGCGGCCGGCACATGAATGTAGATGATTCGAAAGCTGTTGCCTTGCTGGTAGTCCGGCGGCGCGAAGGCCAGGCCCCAGACCACGCCGACGCCGATCAGCAGCAACGCCGCGACACTCAGCCAGGGCAGCAGTTTGCCGCTGATGCCGTAAAACCATTTGGGCGAGCCGAGCTTATGAAACCAGGTCCAGTTCATTACTGTTTCCATCACGGTTGTTCTTCGCCATCACGAAGAACCAGGGTCTTTACTGGTTAAAATTTAACCAGACCTCATTATTCGCCGACGCTGATCTTCAGGCCAGCGGCTATTGCAAAGGGTGTCAGGGTTATCGCCAGGGCGGTCAGGCTACCAAGCCACAGCAAATAACCGGTTGCCGGCATACCCTGCAAGGCTGCCTGCAAGGCGCCACTGCCGAGAATCAACACCGGGATGTACAGCGGCAGAATCAACAACGCCAGCAGCAAGCCACCGCGTTTCAAACCGACCGTCAGCGCCGCGCCCACCGCACCGAGCAAGCTCAATACCGGTGTACCGAGCAACAGCGACAAGAGCAAAACCGGCAGACAAGCGGCAGGCAAACCGAGCATCAACGCCAATAACGGGGCAAGCAACACCAGTGCCAAGCCGGAAAACGCCCAGTGTGCCAGCACCTTTGCCAAAACCAGAAGAGGCAGGGGGTGCGACGAAAGGACCCACTGTTCAAGGGATCCGTCCTCGAAATCACTGCGGAAAAGCCCGTCCAGCGAGAGCAAAACCGATAAAAGGGCCGCGACCCAGACCAGCCCTGGTGACAAGGTTTGCAACAATTGTGTCTCAGGTCCGACCGCCAATGGAAACATTGAGACAACAATGGCGAAGAACACGAGAGGGTTGGCAAGCTCGGCAGGACGCCGACACAGCAAACGCGCCTCACGGGCGACCAACAGTGCGAAAACACTCATACGGCCCACTGCCCCAAATCGATGTCGCGGTAACCGGCCGGCATCCGGGCCAACGTGTGGTGAGTGGTCAGAATCACCATGCCGCCTCGCTCGCAGTGTGCGGCCAGGTGTTCTTCCAACTGGGCGACGCCTTGTTTATCCAGCGCGGTGAATGGTTCGTCGAGGATCCATAGCGCCGGGCTGTCCAGATACAAGCGGGCCAGGGCCACGCGGCGTTGTTGACCAGCGGACAGGGTGTGACAAGGAACATCTTCGAAACCGCGCAGTCCTACCGCTGCCAGCGCCTGCCAGATCGCCTCATGCGTCGCCGGCTGATGCAACGCGCACAGCCAGCTGAGGTTCTCTTCAGGGGTCAGCAGGTCCTTGATTCCGGCGGCATGGCCGATCCACAACAGGTTGTGGGCCAGTTCCGGGCGTTGCGTGTTCAAGGGCTGGCCGTTGAGCAATACCTGGCCGCTGGTCGGCTGCATCAGTCCGGCGAGCAGGCGCAAAAGGCTGGTCTTTCCGCTGCCGTTGGGGCCGCTGATCTGCAACATGTCACCGCGGCCCAGACGCAACTCGAGGTTTTCGAAGAGCATCCGCCAGTCTCGCTCACAGGCGAGCGCTACGGCTTCTAGTAGAGGGATGGTCAAGAGATCGCGGGCCTTTACGGTTCAAGTCGGCAATGGAGCGGCCGTTAAAGTGATGCAGCATAGATGTATTGACGGCCTGTTCTAGAGAGCTGCGTCAAACATTTGCGATGTTTTCCGCGCCCCGACAACAACGGGGCGGCATTATACATGTCATGTCCTACTCCAAAGAGGGCAATTTCGACAGGGTGTGACCTGATGACCGGCGAGATGAACATCCTTCCACTGCCCGCTACGACGCCGGCCACCTCGCGCCCGCTGGTGGTCAGTGGTGAGTTGCTCAAGTTGCAGACCCCGGTGGAAGGTTTGATCGCCGCAGGCCAAAGCGCCAGCGCTGAAGTGCTGTCGCTCAAACAGAACGACCAGGCTTTCCAGTTGCTGCTCAAGGTCACTCTGGACAGTGGCCGTCAGACCACTGTGCAAGCCACCAGCAACCAGCCTCTGCCTCAAGGTACCAACCTGACGGTCAGTCAACCTTCAGCCGGCAGCCTGGCGATTACTGTGCAACAGGCCATCGCCTCCAACATCGCCGCCCTCACCCGTCTCGACACCTCACAACTGCCGGTCGGCACCTTGCTGCAAGGTAAAGTCCTGACCACCCAGCTGATGCCGCAAACACCGGGGCAGGCGGCGGTCTATCGCTCGCTGGTGAGTGTGCTCAATACCGCGCTCAGTGGCAGCACCTTGAGCATCGACAGCCCGCAGCCGTTGCGCATCGGCAGCCTGCTCAGTGCCTTGGTCCAGGGCGCGCAAAGCCTGAGCTTCGTGCCACTGGCCAGTCGTCAGGAGCAACTGGCGGTGAGTCAACAACTGCTGGCCCAGCAAAGTCGCCAAGGCTCATTGAGCGGGCTGATCGATGCCCTGCAAAACCTGCCAGCCTCCGACACCACCTCCGACGATCTGCGCGCCGCCGTCGACAAACTGCTTGCCGACCTGCCAGACGTTCAGCAACTAAGCACCCCCAAAGGTCTGGCGCAGGCGCTGGTCAACAGCGGGCTGTTTCTGGAAAGCAAACTGCTCACCGGACAGAACCCTGCGCTGACGCCGGACATGAAAGGCAATTTGCTGCGATTGATCGCACAATTGGCCCCCGACCTGCCGGCCAATACCAGTTTCAACGCGATCATCGCCGCCAACACCCTGGCGCAGGCGCTGCCAAGCTTTGTCCGCAGCGCCCTCGGCACCCTCGGGCAGGTCAGCGCCAAACCGCAGCCGAGCGGCTTCCCCCTGCCCTCGCGGTTGCTGCAAAGCCTGGAAGGTGAAGGCGATCTGGAGCATTTGCTGCGCCTGGCTGCAGCGGCCGTTTCACGCCTGCAAAGCCATCAACTGTCGAGCCTGGAACAGACCGGCATGACCGAGGATGGCAAGCTGCAAACCACCTGGCAGCTGGAAATCCCCATGCGCAACCTGCAAGACATCGTGCCGTTGCAGGTCAAGTTTCAACGCGAGGACACCCCCGAGAAGGAACAACACGAGAAATCCGTCGAGCGCGAGCCGAAACAACGGCTTTGGCGAGTCGAGCTGGCGTTCGACATGGAACCGCTCGGGCCGTTGCAGATCCAGGCACAGCTGGCCCAGGGCAAACTCTCCAGCCAGCTCTGGGCCGAGCGGCCTTATACCGCCAGCCTGATCGAAAGCAACCTGGAGGGCTTGCGCGCGCAGCTATTGGCATCAGGCCTGAATGTTGGCGACCTGAATTGCCACCTCGGCACACCGCCCCATGGCAATCAAACCCGTCTCGAACAACGCTGGGTCGACGAAACCGCATGAACAATCACACGCCACCGCGCCAGGCCATCGCCCTCAAATACGACGGCAGCCATGCCCCGACACTCACTGCCAAAGGCGATGACGAACTGGCCGAAGCGATTCTGAAGATCGCCCGCGACTATGAAGTGCCGATATATGAGAACGCCGAACTGGTGAAACTGCTGGCGAGGATGGAGCTGGGTGAAAGCATCCCTGAAGAGCTCTATCGCACGATTGCCGAGATCATTGCGTTTGCCTGGAAACTCAAGGGCAAGTTTCCACAAGGGCATGGTTCTGAGGAGACGATAGTGGAGCGGGATGTGACAGAACGCGGGGATGATTACTGATCAAGCAGGTGTAGCAAGCTCACTGTGGCGAGGGAGCTTGCTCCCGCCGACCGGTTCGCGCTCGGGCGCAGCAGTCGTAAAAAAGCTGACGGAATCTATCTGGAAGAATTTAATTGTGGGTTTCAGGGCTGCTTCGCAGCCCAGCGGGAGCAAGCTCCCTCGCCACAATTGTTCACCCGTCGGCAGACTCGCGCAGTCGCTATCAGTTCTTGTGCAACTTGCTCATCAACTCGGCCTCTGCCTGGGTCAGGCCGCAGGACTGGGTCAATTCGTCGACGCTGGCGCCCATCCCCACCAGGCGGGCTGCCTGGGCGAATGACAGGCTCGACGGGTCGCGCTGCTCAAGCTGGGCCAGCTTGTCCGGCAAGGGGCCGACCACCGCACGCAGTTCATGCAGGTCTTCACCCATGCGCACGTTACCGTTCTGGTAGTCGTCGACACGCTTGGCCAGGTCCTTGATGCGTTGATCGCGCAACGCATCGCCCTGGGCTTGCAGCGCTGCCAGCTCTCGCTGTTTGCGCGTGTAAGCCAGGAACATCGCCAGGGTCCCTACCCACAGGAACCCCAGTACTATGACAGCAACCTCGAGAATCAATCAGATACTCTCCAGTTCCGACCACTCTTCTTCGCTCATCATTTTGTCCAGCTCGACCAGGATCAGCAACTCGTTGTTCTTGTTGCACACGCCCTGGATGAACTTGGCGGATTCTTCGTTACCGACGTTAGGCGCGGTTTCGATCTCGGACTGACGCAGGTAAACCACTTCGGCCACGCTGTCGACCATGATCCCGACCACTTGCTTGTCGGCTTCGATGATCACGATGCGGGTGTTGTCGCTGACTTCGACGGTGCCCAGGCCAAAGCGCTGGCGGGTGTCGATCACGGTCACCACATTGCCGCGCAGGTTGATGATGCCCAGCACGTAGCTTGGCGCACCCGGAACCGGAGCGATTTCGGTGTAGCGCAGGACTTCCTGAACACGCATCACGTTGATGCCGTAGGTTTCATTGTCCAGCTTGAAGGTTACCCATTGCAGGATCGGATCTTCGGAACCCTTTGCAGACGACGCCTTATCATTCATACCCTGACCCCTCGAAAAACCGCCTGTGGCGGTGTGTGTTCTGCCCGGCCGCACTGTGTATGCGGCCAGCTGCTTGTTATGTAGGTTTGTGGGCCGGCTTACCGCCGCCCATGTGCTTGGCACCACCGCTGGCGATCAACTCCGCCAGCTCCGAGACATCCAGCAACGCACACATGTGCTCGATCACCGTCCCGGCCAGCCATGGCCGTTGACCCCGATGGCTGCGCCATTTGATTTCGTTCGGGTCCAGGCGCAACGAGCGGCTGACCTGATGCACCGCCAGCCCCCACTCATACCCCTGAACCGAGATCACGTATTGCAGGCCCTGGCGGAAGTCATCGCGATAACGATCGGGCATGACCCAGCGCGCGGTATCCAGCACCTTCAGGTTGCCGGCCTGGCTTGGCAGAATCCCGAGGAACCATTCCGGCTGACCGAACAACGGCGTCAGCTCATGACCGGCCAACGAGTAAATCGAACCGAGGCACACCAGCGGCACGGCCAGGGTCAGACCGGCGACGTCGAACAACAGGCATTCAAACGGTTCGGCAGCCCAGCTTGGCCGGTCATCGCCGACCACCGGCGGTGGCGTGTTGCTCGGCGGCAGATGGACTTCAACCACCGGCTCGACCAGCGCTTTGAGCAAGGGGGCGACCGTTGAAACCGGCGCCAGCATCGGTACAGGTGCTTCCAGTACCGGCACGACAACGGGCGCCTCGGCAACCGGAGCTACAACGGGAGGCGCAACCACTGGCTTTTGTGCATCGCGAGCCTGCTCTTCGAGCACTGCAGCCTGGAACTCGTCCAGTGCGCCTTGCGCCTCAATGGCTTCAACGACCTCGACGACCTCTACAACCTCGGGCAATACCTCGACTTCTGACGGCAACTCCTCGGTCGCGTCTTGCAACAACGCATCCAGATAGGACTGCAACGCCAGTTGTGGTCGGCTGGTAATTTTTACTGGCCGGTTCATTGGCACTCCATCCCGGCAGAGAAAAGATTCACCTCAAGCCACCTGCGGAACAAGTTGCTGCGCCAGCAAATGCTTGAGCAGCGCGCGGTACGCCAACACTCCACGGCTCTTGCCATCGAACTGCGAAGGGGTCAGGCCGGCACGGCTGGCATCACGCAGTCGGGTATCGACCGGGATGTAGCCTTGCCAGATTTCTTCCGGGTACATGTCGCGCAGCACCCGCAAGGTTCCCAGCGAGGCTTGGGTGCGACGATCGAACAGGGTCGGCACGATGCTGAACGGCAGCGCTTGTTTACGCGAACGGTTGATCATCGCCAAGGTGTTGACCATGCGCTCCAGACCTTTCACTGCAAGGTGCTCGGTCTGCACCGGGATCACCAACTGCTGGCTGGCCGCCAAGGCATTGACCATCAGCACGCCAAGCAACGGTGGGCTGTCGATCAACGCGTAATCGAAGTCCTGCCACAATTGCGCCAGGCTCTTGGCGATCACCAGGCCCAGACCGCTCTGCCCCGGCGACTGGCGCTCGAGGGTGGCGAGCGCAGTGCTCGACGGCAACAGGGAAATACGCTCGTCACTGGTCGGCAGCAACAATTGCCCGGGCAAGCCTTGCGGCACGCTGCCCTTGTGCAGAAACAGGTCGTAGCTGCTGTGTTCCAGGCTGTCGGGGTCGTAACCGAAGTAGCTGGTCATGGAGCCGTGCGGGTCGAGATCGACCACAACCACGCGCTTGCCCGCCTCTGCCAGCAAACCGGCTAAAGCGATGGAGGAAGTGGTTTTACCGACACCACCCTTTTGATTGGCAACTGCCCAGACTCTCATTCAGATTGTTCCTCCCGGTCGAATCAATACAACCGAGAAATAGCTCAACGTTATAAGCCGGGTGACGGAGAATTGACGGCACTCTCGTGTCCCGGCGACTTGACGGTCGTCGGTGCAGTTTGTGTGCCAGCACGCTTCAATGCGGCGTCCGGTTTTGCATTAGCGGTTCCGGTACCGGTCAGGCTGCGGCGTACATCGAGATTGCGCGACACCACCAACACCACGCGCCGGTTACGCGCACGCCCTTCGGCGGTCGCGTTATTGGCCACGGGCTGGAACTCGCCGTAACCCACCGAGGCCAGACGCCCAGGGTTGACACCCTGCATGGCGAGCATGCGCACGATGCTCGCCGAGCGGGCCGAGGACAGTTCCCAGTTGGTCGGGTACTGCGCCGTGCGGATCGGTTGATCGTCGGTGAAGCCCTCAACGTGAATCGGGTTGTCGAACGGTTTCAGAATCGCCGCGACCTTGTCGATGATGTTGAACGCGATATCGCTGGGCATCGCATCGCCGCTGCCGAACAACAGGCTGGAGTTGAGTTCGATCTCGACCCACAACTCGTTGCCACGCACGGTCATCTGATTGGAGCTGATCAAATCGCCAAACGCCGCACTGATGTCATCGGCAATACTCTTGAGCGGATCCTTGCTGGCCTGGGCGATGCCGGCATCGATCTGCTCGCTGTCCTTGACCAGCGGCTTGGCCGGGGTAACCGTCTTCGGACGTTCTTCGCCAATGGGGATCGGCTTGAGGGCTCGGTCAGAGTTGGTAAAGACCCCGACCAGCGCTTCGGAAATTTCCTTGTACTTGCCTTCGTTGATCGAAGAGATGGAATACATCACCACGAAAAAGGCGAACAGCAGTGTGATGAAGTCCGCGTAGGACACCAGCCAGCGCTCGTGGTTGACGTGTTCATCGTGCTGACGGCGGCGTGCCATAGTCCATTACCCCCATCAGTCCATGAAGCCCTGAAGCTTCAACTCGATGGAGCGTGGGTTTTCACCTTCGGCGATCGACAGAATGCCTTCCAGCAACATTTCGCGATAACGCGACTGTCGCAGCGCGATGGACTTGAGCTTGCTGGCAATCGGCAACAACACCAGGTTGGCGCTGGCCACGCCGTAGATGGTCGCGACGAAGGCCACGGCAATGCCGCTGCCCAGTTGCGACGGATCACCCAGGTTGCCCATCACATGAATCAGGCCCATGACCGCACCGATGATACCGATGGTCGGCGCATAGCCGCCCATGCTTTCAAAGACTTTGGCGGCTTCGATGTCACGGCTTTCCTGGGTGTAGAAATCCACTTCGAGGATGCTGCGAATCGACTCGGGTTCAGCGCCGTCGACCAGCAATTGCAAGCCTTTGCGCGAGTAGCTGTCGGGTTCGCTGTCCGCGACCCCTTCAAGCCCGAGCAAACCTTCCTTGCGCGCGGTGAGGCTCCAGTTGACCACACGGTCGATACCACCGGCGAGGTCGACGCGAGGCGGAAAGAGGATCCAGCGAAGAATCTGCATCGCGCGCTTGAAGGCACTCATCGGCGACTGCAACAAGGCAGCGCCAATGGTCCCGCCGAGCACGATCAGTGCCGCCGGGCCATTGGCCAAGGCACCGAGATGCCCGCCTTCCAGGTAGTTGCCACCAATAATGGCGATGAACGCCATGATGATCCCGATGAGGCTTAAAACATCCATCAGATGCACGCCTCGGCCAGGTGCTTGCCGATATCGTCGAGGCCGTAGATCGCGTCAGCCAGATCGGCTTTGACGATCGCCATCGGCATGCCGTAGATCACGCAACTGGCTTCATCCTGGGCCCAGACCGCGCTGCCGCCCTGCTTGAGCAGACGCGCGCCTTCGCGACCGTCGGCGCCCATGCCGGTAAGGACCACCGCCAGAACTTTGTCGCCGTAGGACTTGGCCGCCGAACCGAAGGTGATGTCCACGCACGGCTTGTAGTTCAGACGCTCGTCGCCCGGAAGGATTTTCACCGCGCCACGGCCGTCGATCATCATTTGCTTGCCACCCGGTGCCAGCAACGCCAGGCCCGGACGCAGGATGTCACCATCCTCGGCTTCCTTGACGCTGATCCGGCAGAGCTTGTCCAAACGCTCGGCGAAAGCCTTGGTGAAGGCCGCCGGCATGTGCTGGATCAGCACGATCGGCGCCGGGAAGTTGGCCGGCAGCTGTGTCAGCACCCGTTGCAACGCGACCGGGCCGCCGGTTGAGGTACCAATGGCAACCAGCTTGTAGGCTTTGCGTTTCGGTGCCGGCGACGATGCGCTGGCAACCGGCGCACGCGCAGGAATCGGCGTCGGGGCCGGACGCACAGGCGCCGGCGCACTGCTGCCGAAACTCGAAGGTGCCGGGGCCGGGGCTGGCGCGGCGGCTGGAGCCGGAGCGCTGTAGGCGCTGAAACGACGGTTACTGCGCGAAATGCTGTGAACCTTTTCGCACAGCAGTTGCTTGACCTTCTCGGGATTGCGCGAGATGTCTTCGAAATTCTTCGGCAGGAAGTCCACTGCGCCGGCATCCAGTGCATCGAGAGTGACCCGAGCGCCTTCGTGCGTCAGCGAGGAGAACATCAAAACCGGGGTAGGACAGCGCTGCATGATGTGCCGCACCGCCGTGATGCCATCCATCATCGGCATCTCGTAGTCCATGGTGATCACGTCTGGCTTGAGGGCCAGGGCCTGATCGATCGCCTCTTTACCGTTGGTCGCCGTACCGACAACCTGGATACTCGGATCTGCTGAAAGAATTTCCGAGACGCGGCGGCGGAAAAAACCAGAATCATCCACCACCAGGACTTTGACTGCCATAAACACTCCGTTAGACGGAGCGAGGCTCAGTCGCCCCGCTCCGCCAGAATCAAATACGCCGTGCGGCGTAACGCTTGAGCATGCTCGGAACATCGAGAATCAAGGCGATGCGACCGTCACCGGTAATGGTGGCGCCGGACATGCCCGGGGTTCCCTGAAGCATTTTGCCCAATGGCTTGATGACCACTTCTTCCTGGCCCACCAGCTGATCGACGACGAAGCCGATCCGCTGAGTGCCCACTGAAAGGATCACCACATGGCCTTCACGCTGCTCTTCGTGAGCGGCGGAGCTGACCAGCCAGCGTTTGAGGTAGAACAGTGGCAGCGCCTTGTCCCGTACGATCACCACTTCCTGACCGTCGACCACGTTGGTGCGCGACAGGTCGAGATGGAAAATCTCGTTGACGTTGACCAGCGGGAAAGCAAAGGCCTGGTTGCCGAGCATGACCATCAGCGTCGGCATGATCGCCAGGGTCAACGGGACCTTGATGACGATCTTCGAGCCTTTGCCCTTGGTCGAGTAGATATTGATGGTGCCGTTGAGCTGGGCGATCTTGGTTTTCACCACGTCCATGCCCACGCCACGACCGGACACGTCGGAGATCTCGGTTTTGGTCGAGAAACCCGGCGCGAAGATCAGGTTGAAGCAGTCGGACTCGCTGAGACGGTCCGCCGCATCCTTGTCCATCAAGCCTTTCTTCACGGCGATACTGCGCAAGACATCAGCATCCATGCCCTTGCCATCATCAGAGATGGACAGCAGGATGTGATCGCCTTCCTGCTCTGCGGACAGAATCACTTTGCCGCTGCGAGGCTTGCCCATCGCCTCACGATCAGCCGGTTCTTCGATACCGTGGTCGACCGAGTTACGCACCAAGTGGACCAGCGGGTCGGCCAGGGCCTCGACGAGGTTCTTGTCGAGGTCGGTTTCTTCACCGACCAGCTCCAGGTTGATCTCTTTCTTCAACTGGCGCGCGAGGTCGCGAACCAGGCGCGGGAAGCGCCCGAAGACTTTCTTGATCGGCTGCATCCGGGTCTTCATGACAGCGGTCTGCAAGTCGGCCGTGACCACGTCGAGGTTCGACACGGCCTTGGACATGGCTTCGTCGCCGCTGTTGAGGCCCAGACGGACCAAGCGGTTACGCACCAGTACCAGTTCGCCGACCATGTTCATGATTTCGTCGAGACGTGCGGTATCCACACGCACGGTGGTCTCGGCTTCACTGGCCGGTTTTTCCGGTGGCGGTGAGGCCGGTGCGCGAGCTGGGGCCGGTGCAGCCGCGGCAGCAGGTTTAGGCGCTTCAGCTTTTGGCTCGGGCGCTTTAGCCACAGGTGCTGGCGCTGCTGCCTTGGCAACGGGTGCCGCCACCGAAGCAGCAGCCGTGCCGACCTCCGTGAACTTGCCTTTGCCATGCAATTCGTCGAGCAGCGATTCGAACTCGTGATCGGAGATCAGATCGCTGCCAGCGGCCGCAGCCACAGGTGCAGCAGGTGCCGGAACGGCAGCAATTGCCGACTCCAGGGCATCAACGGCGAAGTTGCCTTTGCCATGCAACTGATCGAGCAGTGCTTCGAATTCGTCGTCGGTAATATCGGAGCTGTCGCCTGCCGCTTTCGGGGCAGCCGGTGCGGCAGGTGCTGCCGCCACTGCATCAGGGGCGAACTGGCCTTTGCCGTGCAATTGGTCGAGCAACGACTCGAACTCGGCATCGGTGATTTCATCGCTGCCGGCAGCCGCTTCAGGTGCCGGGGCTACAGGCGCCCCCGACTCAGCTTGCGCCTTGACCGCGTTCAGCGAGTCCAGCAGCAGTTCGAACTCATTGTCGGTGACGTCGCCCGATTCGCTTTCAGCGGCAGGTGCTTCAACCACCTCTGCAACTGGTTGCGCCACATCGTCTGTTTGAGGCTCGGCCAGGCGGGCCAGAGCCGCCAGCAGTTCCGGTGTAGCCGCAGTGATCGGTGCACGCTCGCGGACTTCGCTGAACATGCCGTTCACCGCGTCCAGCGCTTCGAGAACCACGTCCATCAGTTCCGAGTCGACGCGACGCTCACCCTTGCGCAGGATGTCGAACACGTTCTCGGCGATGTGACAGCACTCCACCAGCTCATTGAGCTGGAGGAAGCCGGCGCCCCCTTTTACAGTGTGAAAACCGCGAAAAATTGCATTGAGCAAATCCGCATCATCGGGTCGGCTTTCCAGCTCGACCAGCTGTTCGGACAGTTGCTCTAGAATCTCGCCGGCCTCAACCAGGAAATCCTGAAGGATCTCTTCATCGGCGCCGAAGCTCATTAAGGGGGTGCTCCTAAAGGTCTAAAAACCTAAAAAACCTAAAATCCAAGACTGGATAGCAAATCGTCCACATCGTCCTGACCGGACACAACGTCTTCTCTTTTATCGGCATGAATCTGCGGACCTTCACCCTGAGAGAGATGTTTTTGCGGATCTTTTTCAGCCAGCATCGCTTCATGGTCATGTTCGATGCCCGCAAAGCGGTCTACCTGACTGGCCATGAGCACGAGCTTGAGCAGGTTGCTTTCGACTTCGGTGACCAGTTGAATCACGCGCTTGATCACCTGACCGGTTAGATCCTGGTAATCCTGAGCCAGCAGAATATCGTTGAGGTTGCCCGAGACGACCTGGCTCTCCTCGACGCTACGCGTCAGGAAACCGTCGACACGCCGGGCCAGTTCGCGGAACTCTTCGGCACCGACTTCGCGGCGCATGAAACGCCCCCAGTCGGCGCTCAAGGCCTGGGCGTCAGTGCTCAGGCCATTGACCAGCGGAGTACTGTTCTCGACCAGATCCATGGTCCGGTTCGCGGCCGCTTCGGTCAGCTTGACCACATAGGACAGGCGCTCGGTGGCGTCTGTGATCTGTGAGACTTCCTCGGCTTGCGGCATGTTCGGGTCAATCTGAAAATTGACGATCGCGCTATGCAGCTCGCGAGTGAGCTTGCCCACCTCCTGGTACAGGCCGCGGTCACGGGTCTGATTGAGCTCATGGATCAGTTGCACAGCGTCACCGAACCTGCCCTTTTCAAGGCTTTCGACCAGTTCGTGAGCGTGTTTTTTCAGGGTCGATTCGAAATCGCCCTGTGAAGATTCTCTTTGCTCCATAGCTCCCCCCGTGGCGCAGTGGCTCCGCGCATCAACCGATGCGTTCGAATATTTTTTCGATCTTCTCTTTCAACGCCTGGGCCGTGAAGGGTTTGACCACATAGCCGTTTACACCGGCTTGAGCGGCTTCGATGATCTGCTCGCGCTTGGCTTCGGCAGTGACCATCAGCACCGGCAGGTGCTTGAGCTTTTCATCGGCGCGCACGTGGCGCAGCAAATCGATACCGGTCATGCCAGGCATGTTCCAGTCCGTTACCAGAAAGTCGATGCTCCCGCTGTTGAGGACGGGAATGGCGGTAATACCGTCGTCCGCCTCGACCGTGTTGGTGAACCCAAGGTCACGCAACAGGTTTTTTATGATCCGCCGCATCGTTGAGAAGTCATCAACGATGAGGATTTTCATGTTCTTGTCCAATTCGACCTCCAAGCAGTCTTAAACGCGTTCAGCACCTGAACACGCCATTCAATCAATTCGGCAGAGCACTCGACGACTGTCTGGAGCACAACGGATGAAGACCGGCACAGCGTTACGCCCTGCCTGTTTCGTTCGCAGTGTCCCCACACTGCTGTCAGCGCGCTCGCCACTCCCCCAAACGCCCCCGCAAACGGGCCGCGCACTGGCTGTGTAACTGGCTGACCCGCGATTCACTGACCCCCAGGACCTCACCGATTTCCTTGAGATTCAGCTCTTCGTCGTAGTACAGCGCCAACACCAGTCGCTCACGCTCCGGCAAATTGGCAATCGCATCCGCCAGTGCTGCCTGGAAGCGTTCATCTTCCAGGTCGCGCGACGGTTCGAGATGAGCACTCGCGCCATCCTCGTGCAGCCCTTCATGCTCGCCGTCCTGCAACAGATCGTCGAAGCTGAACAGGCGACTGCCCAAGGTGTCATTCAAAATCCCGTAATAATCGTCGAGACTCAATTGGAGTTCGGCCGCAACCTCGTGATCTTTAGCGTCACGCCCGGTTTTAGCTTCAATTGAGCGAATCGCGTCACTCACCATCCGGGTATTGCGGTGGACCGAGCGTGGCGCCCAGTCACCCTTGCGGACTTCATCGAGCATCGCACCACGGATACGGATCCCCGCGTACGTCTCGAAACTCGCACCTTTGCTCGCGTCGTATTTGGTCGACACTTCAAGCAAACCGATCATGCCTGCCTGGATCAGGTCCTCGACCTGAACACTGGCCGGCAAGCGCGCCAACAGGTGATAGGCAATACGTTTTACCAGTGGCGCGTAACGCTCGATCAGTTCGTACTGCGCGTCACGCGCCGACTTCTTGTACAGGTTGTAACCGCTGGCTGTCATAGAACCGGACCCGCAGTTTGCTGCACCAGACGCTCGACGAAAAATTCCAGGTGCCCACGCGGGTTGGCAGGCAGCGGCCAGGTATCGACTTTCTGCGCGATGGCCTTGAATGCCAGCGCACACTTGGAACGAGGAAACGCTTCATACACGGCGCGCTGCTTCTGCACCGCCTTACGCACGCATTCGTCGTAAGGCACCGCACCGACGTATTGTAAGGCGACGTCGAGGAAGCGATCCGTGACCTTGGTCAACTTGGCGAACAGATTTCGCCCTTCCTGCGGGCTTTGCGCCATGTTGGCCAGCACGCGGAAGCGGTTCATGCCGTAATCGCGGTTGAGCAGTTTGATCAGCGCGTAGGCGTCAGTGATCGACGTCGGCTCGTCGCACACCACCAGCAATACTTCCTGGGCTGCGCGAACAAAACTGACGACCGACTCACCAATACCCGCCGCCGTGTCGATCACCAATACGTCGAGGTTATCGCCGATGTCGCTGAATGCCTGAATCAGGCCAGCATGCTGGGCCGGGCTCAGGTGAACCATGCTCTGGGTACCGGACGCTGCTGGAACAATGCGAATTCCGCCCGGCCCCTGAAGTAATACATCGCGCAGTTCACAGCGGCCTTCGATGACGTCGGCCAGCGTACGCTTGGGCGTGAGCCCCAGCAGGACGTCAACGTTCGCCAGCCCCAGATCGGCGTCCAGCAGCATGACGCGCCGGCCGAGCTCAGCAAGAGCCAGGGACAAGTTCACTGACACATTAGTCTTCCCGACGCCACCTTTGCCGCCGGTCACTGCGATCACCTGTACGGGATGCATGCTGCCCATGTTCGTTCTTTACCTTGTCTTGCTTAGACGCGGACTACATGACTGGCTGCGCGCTCACTTGTGAACAATGCATGGCAGGCCATCGATGTAGATACAAATCTATTCATTATTACCTCAGCCGACACGCTTGGCCGGGCTGTGGTAGAGGTCAGCGAACATATCAGCCATGGCTTCTTCGCTGGGTTCTTCCTGCATCTGCACGCTAACGGCGCGACTGACCAACTGATGCCGGCGCGGTAAATGTAGATCATCCGGGATCCGTGGCCCGTCGGTCAGATAAGCGACAGGTAATTCGTGGCTGATTGCCAGGCTCAACACCTCGCCCAGGCTCGCTGTTTCATCCAGTTTAGTCAGAATGCAGCCTGCTAGCCCGCACCGCTTGTAACTGTGATAAGCGGCAGTCAGCACCTGCTTTTGGCTGGTAGTGGCCAGCACCAGATAATTCTTCGACTTGATCCCGCGACCGGCCAGGCTTTCCAGCTGCATGCGCAACGCCGGATCACTGGCCTGCAGGCCGGCGGTGTCGATCAACACCACACGCTTGCGCAACAGCGGATCAAGGGCTTGCGCCAGGGACTGGCCCGGGTCGACGTGAGTCACCGAGACATTGAGGATACGCCCCAGGGTCTTGAGCTGTTCCTGAGCCCCAATGCGGAAGCTGTCCATGCTCACCAGCGCGATGTTCTGCGCGCCGTACTTGAGCACGTAACGCGCGGCCAGCTTGGCCAGCGTGGTGGTTTTGCCCATGCCGGCAGGGCCGACCATGGCGATCACGCCACCCTCTTCCAGTGGTTCGATCTCGGGAGTCACGATCATCCGCGCCAGGTGCGCCAACAGCATGCGCCAGGCCTGGCGGGGTTCTTCAATGTCAGTAATCAGTTCCAGCAGATCGCGCGACAACGGACCGGACAGGCCGATGCGTTGCAGGCGACGCCACAGGTTGGCTTGCTGCGGGCGACTGCCTTGCAGCTGGTTCCAGGCCAGCGAACCCAACTGTACTTCGAGCAGTTCACGCAGACCATTGAGTTCGAAACGCATCGAGTCGAAAGCCCGCGGATCGACCCCGGCAGAATGCACAGGCGCTGAAGCAGGACGCGGCCGCTCAGCAAAGGTCGGCTCGATCAACGGTTCCGCAGCGGTCAGCGGCAGGCCGGCAAACAACTGGCGATTGGTGCTGGCGCTCGCATCACCTTCGCCGTCGCCACGCAGGCTCAATTCGGCCTGAGCCGTGACGATCCGCGACTGGGTCTTGCGCAACTCGTCTTCGAGTTCAATGTTCGGTACACGCGGGGCCAGCGCCGACAGCTTGTAATCCAGGGCCGCCGTCAGCTCGACACCACCGGCGATCCGGCGATTACCGATAATGGCCGCATCAGCGCCCAGCTCATCGCGAACCAGCTTCATGGCCTGACGCATATCGGCGGCGAAAAAACGCTTAACTTGCATAAACCACTACCTCAGCCGTTGGGCCCTACTGTCGCAACGATGGTCACTTGCTTGTTGTCAGGGATTTCCTGATACGCCAACACATGCAACCCCGGCACTGCCAAACGTCCGAACCGCGAGAGCATCGCGCGTACCGGACCTGCTACCAGCAGAATCACCGGTTGACCTTGCATTTCCTGACGCTGCGCGGCGTCGATCAACGAACGTTGCAGCTTCTCTGCCATGCTTGGCTCCAGCAAAACGCCCTCTTCCGAGCCTTGTCCTGCCTTCTGAAGACTATTGAGCAATATTTGTTCCAACCTTGGTTCCAAGGTGATCACAGGCAGCTCGGACTCAGTGCCTACAATGCTTTGGACGATAGCGCGCGATACGCCGACGCGAACGGCCGCCACCAGAGCGGCAGTATCTTGACTCTTGGCGGCATTGTTCGCGATGGCTTCGGCAATGCTGCGAATGTCGCGAACCGGAACCTGTTCGGCCAACAAGGCCTGCAGTACTTTGAGCAACTGCGACAGCGAAACGACGCCCGGCACCAGCTCCTCGGCCAGTTTTGGCGAGCTTTTGGCCAGCAATTGCATGAGCTGCTGAACTTCCTCGTGGCCGATCAGCTCGCTGGAATGCTTGTACAAAATCTGGTTGAGGTGAGTCGCCACCACCGTACTGGCATCAACCACGGTGTACCCCAGGGATTGCGCCTGCGGACGCTGACTGATTTCGATCCAGACCGCCTCCAGGCCAAAGGCCGGATCTTTGGCGGTGATGCCATTGAGCGTGCCGTAGACCTGCCCGGGGTTGATCGCCAGTTCGCGATCCGGATAAATCTCCGCCTCGGCGAGGATCACCCCCATCAGGGTCAGGCGGTAGGCACTCGGCGCCAGATCGAGGTTGTCGCGAATGTGCACGGTCGGCATCAGGAAGCCCAGATCCTGGGAAAGCTTCTTGCGCACGCCCTTGATCCGCGCCAGCAACTGACCACCCTGGTTGCGATCCACCAGCGGGATCAGCCGGTAGCCGACTTCCAGACCAATCATGTCGATCGGGGTCACGTCATCCCAGCCCAGCTCTTTGGTTTCCATGGCCCGTGCGGGCGACGGCAGCAGGTCCTGCTGACGCTTGACCTCTTCCAGAGCCTGAACCTTGACGATGTTGTGTTTTTTCCAGAACAGATACGCGCCGCCCGCTGCGACGGCGGCCATGCTGAGAAAGGAGAAGTGCGGCATGCCTGGCACCAGGCCCATGACCGCCATCAAACCGGCAGCTACCGCCAGCGCCTTGGGCGACGCGAACATTTGCCGATTGATCTGCTTGCCCATGTCTTCCGAACCGGAAGCACGGGTCACCATGATCGCCGCCGCGGTGGACAGCAGCAGTGATGGCAATTGCGCCACCAAACCGTCACCGATGGTCAACAATGCGTAGACCTTGCCGGCATCGCCGAAGCTCATGCCATGCTGGAAGATCCCGACCGCCATGCCGCCAATCAGGTTGATGAACAGAATCAGCAGACCGGCGATGGCGTCACCGCGCACGAACTTGCTGGCACCGTCCATCGAACCGTAGAACTCGGCCTCCTGGGCCACCTCCATACGGCGCAGTTTGGCTGCGGGCTGGTCGATCAGGCCGGCGTTCAGGTCGGCGTCGATGGCCATCTGCTTGCCCGGCATCGCATCCAGGGTAAAACGCGCACTGACCTCGGAAATCCGCCCGGCACCTTTGGTCACCACGACGAAGTTGATGATCATCAAAATCGCGAAGACCACGATACCGACCACGTAGTTACCGCCAATCACCACCTCGCCGAAGGCCTGAATCACCTTGCCGGCGGCGGCATGGCCGTCCTGACCGTGGAGCATCACCACCCGGGTCGAGGCCACGTTCAATGCCAGTCGCAACAACGTGGCGACCAGCAGAATGGTCGGAAACACCGCGAAATCCAGCGGCCGCAAGGCGTAGACGCAGACCAGCAGCACGACAATCGACAGCGCAATGTTGAAGGTGAAGAACACGTCGAGCAGGAACGGCGGGACCGGCAACATCATCATCGCCAGCATGACCAACAGCAACAGCGGCACACCCAGATTGCCTCGACTGAGGTCTGCCAGGTTGCTGCGGGCACTGTTGATTAACTGAGAGCGATCCACCGGTATTCCCCGTTCCTTGAAGCAAACTTTTGACGCCTGAAGCGGGCGCAGAGCGGGTACTGCAAGAAGCTTTCCAACTTTTGCAGGGGGCTTGAAACAGCGGGGTTTATCGGGAGTTTTTCAGCGACCGGACAGACGCCATCGCGGGCAAGCCTTGCTCCTACAGATCACTCACATCCGTAGGAGCAAGACTTGCCCGCGAAGAGACCGGATATTCAACGCCCATCCCAAGAATTCAGCCACAAATCTGGAAAACACCGGGATTTGTCCGACAGGCTTTCGAGGTTGCCCCTCGGAAGTGGCATCGCTAGTCTTCGGTGGTCACTGCCAAATCAGCGACCGGGCCTGGAAACCCGATTGAGTAAACGAGGCCGCTCTAACCAGTAAACGAGAACCTCGCCATGAACAAATCTTCGCACCTCCACGATTTAAAAACCGCCCCCCCCTTCTCCATCCACAACGATCAAGCCTCGTTCCGCGTCAACAGTGGCGTCTCGATCCACGAAGCCTTGCCCCACGTGTCCGACCTGCTCCACCTCTCCAAGATGCTGGCCGAAGATGCAGCGATGGAGCGCAAAACCGACCGCTACGCCTGGGCCTCTCACTACTTGCAGGAGATGAGCAAAGCCGTCATCGATAACGCGGTGAAAGTCATAGCCGCATCGAACAACCATCAAAAAGCCGAACATTAACTCACCCACCGCGGATCGCTCCCACGCTCCTGCGCGGAAACGATCTAAAGCCGTTCACGCCCCAACCACTCAGGCCGGCCGGTAGGCCGCGGCGCTGTTGCTGTTGCTGTTGATCCACCCGCCCCTATCGGGAGGCCGAGCGCAGGTGTTCATCAGGGGGTGGGCGCGCAGCGCCGTACGGCGCAGCCGGACACATCGAGAGGAGGTCGTCGCGAAGCAGACCGTAGGCGATGCCCCCTGATGAATGCCGAAGCAAGGGTACGCCGAGCCTAGGCGAGGTGCCGTACGCTTGGGGCGAAGACCTTTGCTTCCTTTGGGGCGTTTGCCAAAGGGAGTCGCCGTCAGGGCGAAACCCTAAGTGGCCGTTACCGCAGAAATGGATATGTACACCTGCAAGAGATTGGTCGGCTGTCAGGCCGCCATCGCGGGCAAGCCCGGCTCCCACAGGGGATGGGGGTATATCTGAAAGAGACGGGTCGGCTGCCAGGCCGTCATCGCGAGCAAGCTCAGCTCCTACAGAGGATGGGGATATATCTGAAAGAGACGGGTCGGCTGTCAGGCCGCCATCGCAGGCAAGCCAACCCGCACAATTTTGATCAGCGTAAGCCGGTCAGGAATCCCGCCGCAGATCCGGAGGAATCGGCAATTCATCCTTAAGCGGATCCGGACGCTTACCCTTGCCCGCACGGTACTGACGGATCTGATAAACGTAAGCCAACACCTGAGCAACCGCCAAATAGAGCCCACCAGGAATTTCCTGATCAAGCTCGGTGGAATAGTAAATCGAACGCGCCAGAGCCGGCGACTCAAGCAGCAAGACCTCATTAGCCACCGCGATCTCGCGGATCTTCAGCGCCAGGAAGTCGCTGCCCTTGGCCACCAGCATCGGCGCCCCACCCTTCTCCGGATCGTACTTGAGCGCCACCGCGTAGTGGGTCGGGTTGGTAATGACCACATCGGCCTCAGGAATGGCCGCCATCATCCGCCGCTGGGACATCTCGCGCTGCAACTGGCGAATTCGCTGCTTGACCTCGGGGCGACCTTCCTGATCCTTGTGCTCGTCGCGCACTTCCTGCTTGGTCATCAGCAGTTTTTTGTGACTCTGGTAAAGCTGAACCGGCACATCGACCGCCGCGATCAGAATCAACCCGCACGCCATCCACAAGGTGCTCCAGCCCACCAGCTGCACACTGTGAATAATCGCCTGCTCCAGCGGCTCATGGGCGATTCGCAACAAATCGTCGATGTCCGAGCGCAGCACGCTCAGCGCGACGAACAGCACCAGCAGGAATTTTGCCAGAGCCTTGAGCAGCTCGATCAGCGCCGTGGACGAAAACATCCGCTTGAGGCCGTTGGCCGGGTTCATTCGACTGAACTTGGGTGCCAGGCTACTGCCGGCGAACAGCCAGCCGCCCAGGGAAATCGGGCCGACGATCGCCGCCAGCAACAAGGTCAGCAGCACCGGTTGCACCGCGATAATCGCGATCTTGCCCGACTTCAGCAAATACAGGCCCATGGCGTCCGGAGTCAGCACCACTTCACGCGGCAGGGAGAAGTTCAGGCGCATGATTTCCAGCAGGTCCAGCGCCAGACCGCCGCCGTAGATCAGCAATCCGCCCGCACCGGCCAGCATCACCGCCAGAGTATTGAGCTCTTTGGAGCGCGCGATCTCGCCCTTTTCACGGGAGTCCTTCTTGCGCTTGTCCGTGGGGTCTTCTGTCTTGTCCTGACCGCTCTCGCTTTCAGCCATGACTCAGCGCGCCTGTGCCATATCACGCAACAACTGCAAGGCCTCGGTGGCCAGCGGTTGATACTGGTTGAGAATGTCCCCCAGGCTGACCCAGAAAATCACCAGGCCCAGCACCAGGGTCAGCGGAAAACCGATAGAGAAGATATTCAGTTGCGGCGCCGCGCGAGTCATGACCCCGAAGGCAATGTTGACCACCAGCAGCGCGGTGATTGCCGGCAATACCAGCAGCATCGCCGCCCCCAGCACCCAGCCCATCTTGCCGGCCATTTCCCAGAAATGATTGACCAGCATGCCACTGCCCACCGGCAGGGTCGTGAAGCTTTCCGTGAGGACTTCAAACACCACCAGATGGCCATTCATCCCCAGAAACAGCAACGTCACCAGCATCGTCAAGAACTGCCCGATGACGGCCGCCGACACGCCGTTGGTGGGGTCGACCATGGACGCGAAGCCCATGCCCATCTGGATCGAAACAATCTGCCCGGCCACCACGAACGCCTGAAAGAACAACTGCAAGGAAAACCCCAGCAGCGCGCCAATCAGTATCTGTTCGGCAATCAGCAGCAGACCGCTCAAGTCCAGCGGATTGACCTGCGGCATCGGCGGCAGGCCCGGCGTGATAACCACCGTTATCGCCAGCGCGAAGTACAACCGAATACGCTTGGGCACCAGGGTCGTGCCGAAGACCGGCATGGTCGTCAGCACCGCGCCAACCCGAAATAGCGGCAGCATGAAGCTGGCCACCCAGGTACTGATTTGCGCATCGGTCAGCGCCAGCAATGACATGGTTTAGCCGATCAACTGCGGAATGCTGGTGTACAAGCGCAGGATGTATTCCATGAACGTTTGTATCAGCCACGGACCGGCAACGATCAGTGTGATCAGCATCACCAGCAAACGCGGGAGGAAGCTCAGGGTCTGTTCGTTGATCTGCGTGGCCGCCTGAAACATCGCGACCAGCAGGCCCACCAGCAAACTCGGAACGACCAATATGGCGACCATCATGGTGGTCAGCCAAAGCGCCTCACGGAACAGGTCTACCGCAACTTCAGGAGTCATATCGCCCTACCCGCCCACTTATGCCTAAACACCGCCGAAACTGCTCGCCAGCGTACCGATGATCAACGCCCAGCCATCCACCAGCACAAACAGCATGATCTTGAACGGCAGCGAAATGATCAGCGGCGAGAGCATCATCATGCCCATGGCCATCAGCACACTGGCAACGACCAGGTCGATGATCAGGAACGGAATGAAGATCATGAAGCCAATCTGGAATGCGGTTTTCAATTCCGAGGTCACGAAGGCCGGCACCAGAATGGTCAGCGGCGCCTGATCCGGCGTTGCGATGTCGGTGCGCTTGGACAGGCGCATGAACAACTCAAGATCGCTGCTACGGGTCTGCGCCAGCATGAAGTCCTTGATTGGCACTTGCGCCTTGACCACTGCATCCTGAGCCGTAAGTTTTTCGGCCAGATACGGCTGCAAGGCATCCTGATTCACCCGATCAAAGACCGGCGCCATGATGAACAGGGTCAGAAACAGCGCCATGCCGGTGAGAATCTGGTTCGATGGTGTCTGCTGCAAGCCCAGGGCCTGACGCAGGATCGAGAACACAATGATGATCCGGGTGAAACTGGTCATCAGCATGACGAACGCCGGGATGAAGCTCAGCGCGGTCATGATCAGCAGGATTTGCAGGCTGACCGAGTACTCCTGAGCGCCATTGGCGTTCGTGCCCAGGGTGATCGCCGGAATCGACAACGGGTCGGCGGCGAACGCCAACGGCGCGGCCAGCATCAGGACCAGTGTCAACAGGATGCGCAACGGCATTACTTCTTATCCTTATCTTTACCCAGCAACTCCATCAGGCGCTGGGCAAACTCGGGGGTCGCCTGCTCGGTGCTCGGCACTTGCACCGGTTCCTTGAGCACATGCAACGGGGTAATGGTGCCCGGGGTCAGCCCAAGCAGAATCTGCTCGTTACCGACTTGCACCAGCACCAGGCGATCACGCGGCCCGAGGGCGCGCGAGCCGATCAGCTCAATCACTTGCCCTTTGCCGGCAGGACCCGCCTGCTGAACACGGCGCAACAACCAGGCGAGGAAGAAGATCAGGCCCAGCACCAGCAGCAAACCCAGCACCAGCTGAGTCAACTGCCCGGCCACGCCGCTGCCGACCGCAGGTGTCGCGACCGCCGCTACCGGTTCCGCCGCCCACGCACTGAGCGGCAAGGCCAGCAATACGCCGAGAAACGCCTTCACTCAGCGCAGCTTCTTGATGCGTTCGCTTGGGCTGATCACGTCGGTCAGGCGGATGCCGAACTTCTCGTTGACCACCACCACTTCGCCGTGAGCGATGAGCGTGCCATTGACCAGCACGTCCAGCGGTTCGCCGGCCAGACGGTCAAGTTCGATCACCGAGCCCTGGTTGAGCTGCAGCAGGTTACGAATGTTGATATCGGTGCTGCCGACTTCCATGGAAATCGACACCGGGATGTCCAGAATCACGTCCAGGTTAGGACCGTCGAGGGTCACTGGCTCGTGGTTCTTCGGCACGCTGCCGAACTCTTCCATTGCCAGACGACTGGAGGACGAGGAACTCGCCGCATCGGCGGCCAGCAAGGCGTCAATATCGTCCTGCCCGGCATCACCCGTTTCTTCGAGCGCCGCAGCCCATTCATCGGCCAGCGCCTGGTCGTCCTGGGTATTCATTTCGTCAGCCATCATTTGTCCTCAGCGGGCAACCAATCAATTGGAAACCGTCAATTAAAAGCGAATGTGTGCGAACGCAGATCAGCGTCGCTCGATCGGCTCGATCACTTGCAACGCCAGGTTGCCCTTGTGGGAGCCCATCTTGACCTTGAAGGCCGGCACGCCGTTGGCGCGCATGATCATCTCTTCCGGCATCTCGACCGGGATCACATCCCCAGGCTGCATGTGCAGGATGTCCCGCAGGCGCAACTGGCGACGGGCAACCGTGGCACCGATCGGCACGTCGACATCCAGCACGTCCTGACGCAGGGCGTTGACCCAACGCTCGTCCTGATCGTCGAGGTCCGACTGGAAGCCGGCATCGAGCATTTCGCGGACCGGCTCGATCATCGAGTACGGCATGGTCACGTGCAGGTCACCACCGCCGCCGTCGAGTTCGATGTGGAAGGTCGAGACCACCACCGCTTCGCTCGGCCCGACGATGTTGGCCATGGCCGGGTTCACTTCCGAGTTGATGTACTCGAAATTGACTTCCATGATCGCTTGCCAGGCTTCTTTCAAATCAACGAAGGCCTGCTCCAGCACCATGCGCACGACGCGCAATTCGGTTGGGGTGAATTCACGGCCTTCGATCTTGGCGTGACGACCGTCACCGCCGAAGAAGTTGTCTACCAGCTTGAACACCAGCTTGGCGTCGAGGATGAACAACGCGGTACCGCGCAACGGCTTGATCTTGACCAGGTTGAGGCTGGTCGGTACGTACAGCGAGTGCACGTATTCGCCGAACTTCATCACCTGCACGCCACCGACAGCGACGTCCGCCGAACGCCGCAGCATGTTGAACATGCTGATGCGCGTGTAACGGGCAAACCGCTCGTTGATCATTTCCAGGGTCGGCATGCGTCCACGGACGATGCGATCCTGACTGGTCAGGTCATAGCTTTTAACGCTTCCGGGTTCAGCAGCGTTGTCGGTCTGTACCAGACCATCGTCGACACCATGCAACAGCGCATCGATCTCATCCTGGGACAGCAGGTCCTGCACGGCCATGTCGTGTTCCTACTGCAGTACGAAATTGGTAAACAGCAACTGGTCGATAACGACTTTGCCGACTTCTTTCTGCGCGACTTCCTGCACACTGGCAGTGGCTTTCTGGCGCAGCATTTCCTGACCGACCGGAGTCGCCAGGGTGTCGAAACTCTGCGCGGAAAACAGCATGACCAGGTTGTTGCGAATCACCGGCATATGCACTTTCAGCGCATCCAGATCGGCCTGGTTACGCGCCTGCAGGGTAATGCTCACCTGCATGTAGCGCTGACGGCCATTCTGGTTGTAGTTGGCCACGAAGGCCGGAGCCATGGGTTCGTAAATCGCCGCAGGCTTGGCATTACTGGCGGTTTCGGCTGCAGGCGCAGGCTTGCTCTGAGCGCTGTGCATGAAGTACCAGGTCGCCCCCACGGACAGACCGATCGCCAGCAGCACGGCCAGCACAATCACGAGAATAAGCTTGAGTTTGCCTTTCCCGGCAGGGTCTTTCACTGCTGCTTCGCTCTTCGCCATGCCAATAATCCGTCACTATTCGAGTTTTCACAGGTGCACGGCAAGGCAAGAGCAAGTGTTATGCCAGAAGTGTCAGGAGGGGGAATGGTGTAGCGGTCGGCTAATGCCGATATCAAAAGATCGCAGCCTTCGGCAGCTCCTACAAAGGCGGGGCGTAGGAGCTGCCGAAGGCTGCGATCTGTTCGGGTTGCTGCAACTCGTCAGGCGTAGTAATCGACTGCGCTGGAGCCGATGACGCTGGTCGTGCTGGCGGCCGCTTCAGCCACGCTTGCCGGCAGCTCTTCATCCGCCGAGCCCAGACGACCTCCGCTGGCAGTCGCGCCTGCGCCCTGGCCTTGCTGGGCCTGCTGCTGCCCTTGCCCTTGCCAGCCGCGGGACTGGTCGGACACGTTGACATCGACTTGCCCCATGCCTTGCTGGGCAAACATGTCGCGCAGACGATGCATCTGGCTGTCCAGCGCCTCACGCACCCCAACGTGAGCACTCATGAAGGTCACTTGAGTCTGCTGGTCGGGAACCATGTTCACCCGAATATCCAGGCGACCCAATTCCGCTGGCTGAAGCTGAATATCAGCCGCCTTGAGGTTGGCACTCGACAAATACATGACCCGATTGACCACTTCCTCGGTCCAACCGCTCTGATGCATGGCGATCGGCTGATTCACCGGCAACGCATTCGCGGTCTTGGGCGTGGCGGCCTGGGTCAGCGCCGCCAGGCGATTGGCAAAATCGTCAACGCGCGTGTCACTGGTCGCCGATTTCAGGTCCTTGAGCCCGTCGTCGATCAAACCGCTGAAGGACTTTTCGCCCCCCTGGCTGGTGCTGTCCTTGCTGGCTTGCACGTCAAGCATGCTCGCCATGCCATTGGCAAAGTTCTGCGCCGCGGTGGGCTCGCTATCGGCCTGATCCGGCGTCGCTTTGGTCGGGGACTGGCTGGAGGCCGACACGTGACCACTTTGCTCAAGTGCCAGGCGCACGGCCGGCATCGCGTCCAAAGGATCGGCTGTAGGATCGAACGAAGGATCAGTCGCAGCCACAGGCTGGGCCGGTGCAGGCGTCACTGTCGCCGCAAGAGCCGGATCGACCTGAGGCTGGGTCTGAACCTGAGCGACCACTGGCGGAGTTTGTGGATCGGGTACCGGCGCTGGCGCTTGAGCCGGTTGCACCGCCTGCGCCAATGCCGGATCGAGAGTTGGGTCAAGCGGAGCGCTATCAGCCACCGGAGCATCCTTGGCCACTGCAGAATCGCTGGCACCGCTTGTGTCGCTAGCAGCCTTGTCGCTGGTATCCGCCGGTTTGTCGGCGGGCAAGGATTTGCCGCTATCGGCAACTTTCGCCTCTGGCGCGGCAGACTTGTTGTCAGGCGCCACTTTTTTGCCGGTGCTGTCCGCCACTTTGTCGCGCACGTTTTTACCGGCCCCGTCAGCACTGGACGCCGGGGTAGCTTGCGCCTGTTTGGCGTAGACCTGAGAAAAGCTGGCGGCCTTATCCCGGGGCTCCGCAGGCGCTGCCGGCGCATTGACAGGCACGCTGGCAGACACGGACTGAGTCTTGGCCTGCGAGGCGGCCTGAAGAAGCGAATTCGGGGCGAGGGGCATAACGGTCTCCGCTGCACTGGGATCGTAGGTACAGTTGAGAAACAAAGCTGCAAGGGTCGAGCCAGGTTTGCTCAGGTGCTGGAAAAACCTGCAACGTGGGTGCTTTCAACAATGAAAACGCTGGCGCTCTTCACTGTACAAGCGTCGGACGATGGCAAATTCGCCGTCGATTTCGCCGACCAGCTCTTCAATTCCCGCAAGGCTTTTTTGTTTCGCTCGCTGCTCCAGCTCATTGCACAGTTCAGCCAGGCGCGTAGCCCCCATGTTGCTGCTGCTGCCCTTGAAGCTGTGGGCGGCACTGAGCAACTGGTCGGGGTCCTGAGTTTCGCGAAGTTGGGTCAAACGTGTTTCGGAGTCCTGAAGGAAAGTATCCAGAAGTATCGGGTACTCATCCTCCATGACTTCTTGCAGCGCACTCAGTACGTCGTGATCCAGATGAATGTCAGTCACTTGTTCGCTCCTTGATCAAGAATGCGCGGATTATGCCTGAGCCTCCCAGGAAAACTCCACGCGGGCACGTCGGCCATTGTCCGACCAACTGGCGCTGTGACTCAACTGACGAATCAGACTCACACCGCGACCCGACAAGCGGCCGCTGTCGACAGGTCGAGTCATGACCCGCTCTACGTCGAACCCTGCACCACTGTCTTCGACTTCCACCACCAGACAGCCTCCCGCACCTTGCGGCGACAGCTGCATATGCACCCGCAGGTAGCCATCCTCAAGCGCCTCCAGACGCGCATTGCGCTGCTCGTAATACCGCGCAAACCCGGAGGCATCGCGCTTGATACTCGAATCCAGGCCCAGTACACCATGCTCCAGTGCATTGGAATAGAGCTCGGCCAGCACACTGTAAAGCGCCCCGCTTTGCGCCCGCAACCCATGCACCTCAAGCAACAATTGCATCATATAAGGCAACGGATTGAAGCGCCTGAGCGAGTCTGCACGAAACTCAAAACTCACCGACCAATCCAGCGGGCAAGACACACTGCTGTCGGAATACACCATGGCCGGCGGCGTGAGTTGCGAGGCTTCGAGCAGGCGAACCTCGAGCATGCTGACATCGTCACGCGCCTCGCCACGGAAATCCCGCAGCGCCTGTTCGATCTCCTCGAACAATCGGTCTGGCTGGCGATTGTCGGCAAACACCTGCTGCAACCGCTCGACACCAAATAACTGGTCGTTGGCATCACAGGTATCGATCACGCCGTCCGACAACAGGAATACCCGGTCGCCGAGGGCCATCGGCAACACCTCGGTGTGATCATCAAAGGCTTGCGCACTCAACACGCCCAGCGGCAGATGCCGCGCCGGCAATACGGTGCGCTTGTCGTTGGCGATATCATGCAGATAACCATCCGGCATACCGCCGTTCCAGACCTCCACCGAACGACGCTGAAAACTCAGGCACAACAGGGTCGCGCAACAGAACATATCCACCGGCAGGATACGCTTGAGCTTGGCGTTCATCTCGCACAGCATTTCCGACAGGCCGTAACCCTTGGCGGTCATACCGTAGAACACTTCCGCCAGCGGCATGGCGCCGACTGCTGCCGGCAGGCCATGACCGGTGAAATCCCCCAACAGCACATGCATGTCACCGGCAGGCGTATATGCCGCCAGCAACAGATCGCCGTTGAATAGTGCATAAGGGGATTGTGAATAACGGATATTGGGAGCGCTCAGGCAGCCGGAGTGAGCGACCTTGTCGAATACCGCCTTGGCCACCCGCTGCTCATTGAGCAGGTACTCATGGTGCCTGGCGATCAGATCGCGCTGCTCCAGGACCGTCGCCTGCAGGCGCCGCAAACGATCCATCGCCTTGATCTTGGCGCTGAGGATCACCTGGTTATAAGGTTTTGCCAGAAAGTCGTCGCCACCCGCCTCCAGGCAACGCGCCAAGGCTTCGCTTTCCGTCAGCGAGGTCAGGAAGATGATCGGCACCAGCGTTTCGCCAGCCAGCAGCTTGATCTGTCGCGCCGCTTCGAAACCGTCCATCACCGGCATCATCGCGTCCATCAACACCAGTTGCGGACGCTGCTGCTGGTACAGCTCAACCGCCTCGGCGCCGTTGGCCGCAGCCAACACCTCATGCCCCTGACGACGGACGATACTCGACAGCAACAAGCGATCGGCCGCGCTGTCTTCTGCGATCAGCACGGTCAGCGGCTCGGGCAGCGTCGACATGACGGTCAACTGATGTCGAACAGCTTGTCGAAGTTGGAGATGGCGAGGATTTTCTTCACATCGGAACTGCTGTTGACCACGCGAATATCGGAATTATCTCCGCCGGCGTGATCACGCAACAGCAGCAACATACCCAACGCCGAGCTGTCGAGGTAGGTCGCGTCCTTCAAGTCGACCACCACCGAGTTTGGCATTTGCCCGTCGGGGCGCTCGTAGGACTCGCGAAACTCCTGATGCTTGGCGAAATCGAACCGCCCCTTGACCGAAATCGTGAGTTTTTGCCCATCCGGCGATACTTCTGTAACGACTGACATGCTGCGGCTTCCCTGTCATTGGCAACGTGTAGAAGGTTTAGCACTTGCCGGGAGCATGAGCAAGGTCAAAAGATCGCTCAATACGGGTCGTGGCGCGGCAAACGCTGGGAAAGCTCATCGAGCAGTTTCTGCTCACGCCGGTCTTCGAGTTGGCGAGCCTCATCAATGTAACGCTGCACCAGCTTGCGCAGCCCTTCAACCCGGGCAAACGCCTGCTGCCAGGTGTCACGTGCCTTGTTCAGGTTGTTCTGGTGCCAGGCCAGGCTTTGGCGCTGCTGATCGATCGCGGTGCCGAGTTGCGCGAGAAAGCCCTGATACCCCAGCAACCATTGCCCCGAGACGCCACTGCTGCCGCGTACGATCCATTGTTCCTGGTACTCGAGGCGGAAGCTTTCGAGGTCGGCGAGCTTGCTTTCGGCCAATCGCACCTGGCCCTGAAAGTGCCCCAGGCGCTGGGCAGCGGTCTTTTCAGCCTTTTCAGCCATATCGACCACGGGCGCCAGGCGCGCCGACCGGCTCTGGGCCATGAGGTGTTAGCCGCCAGCCGCCGGGGCAAAGATCGAGGCAAGGTATGCCTCGCTCTCGCCCAGGTTGATGCTGTCGTTCAGGCCCTGACGCAAGTACTTGGCCAACTGCGGCTGCAACGAGATCGCCAGATCGGTTTCCCGGTCGCCGCCCGCTACATAGGCGCCGACGCTGATCAGGTCGCGGCTTTGCTGATAACGCGACCAGAGCTGCTTGAAGTACTGCGCACGGGTCATGTGGTCTGGGCTGACCACCGATGGCATGACCCGACTGATGGACGCTTCAATGTCGATCGCCGGGTAATGCCCCTCTTCCGCCAAGCGACGCGACAGGACGATGTGCCCGTCGAGTACGCCTCGAGCGGCATCGGCGATCGGATCCTGCTGGTCGTCACCTTCGGACAACACCGTATAAAATGCGGTGATCGAACCGCCGCCCGCCTCGGCATTACCGGCACGCTCCACCAGTTTCGGCAGTTTGGCGAATACCGATGGCGGATAACCCTTGGTCGCCGGTGGCTCACCGATGGCCAGGGCGATTTCCCGTTGCGCCTGAGCAAAACGGGTCAGCGAATCCATCAGCAACAGGACGTTCTTGCCCTTGTCGCGGAAATACTCGGCGATTCGCGTGCAGTACATCGCGGCGCGCAGACGCATCAGCGGCGCATCGTCCGCAGGCGACGCCACCACCACGGAACGCTTGAGCCCCTCCTCACCGAGGATGTGCTCGATGAATTCCTTGACCTCGCGACCCCGCTCGCCGATCAGCCCGACCACGATGATGTCGGCTTCGGTGAAGCGGGTCATCATGCCCAGCAACACACTCTTGCCGACGCCGGTGCCGGCGAAGAGGCCGAGGCGCTGACCGCGACCGACCGTCAATAATCCGTTGATGGAGCGAATACCCACGTCCAGCGGCTGGCTGATGGGGTCGCGCTTGAGCGGGTTGATGGTGGGACCATCCATCGGCACCCAGTCTTCGGCTTTCATTCCGCCCTTGCCGTCCAGCGCACGGCCGGCGCCATCCAGTACCCGCCCGAGCATGCTCATGCCCATCGGCAAGCGCCCGGCATCGGCCAAGGGCACCACCCTGGCGCCCGGGGCGATGCCGGCGACACTGCCGACCGGCATCAGAAACACCTTGTTGCCAGAGAAACCCATGACTTCGGCTTCGACCTGTACCGGGTGATAACTGTCGTCGTTGATCACCATGCAACGGCTGCCCATGGCGGCGCGCAGGCCCTCGGCTTCAAGCGTCAGGCCGACCATGCGCAGCAAGCGTCCTTCGAGGATCGGTTGGCCGGGCAACTCGGTGGCCTGTGCATAAGTGCTCAGGCGCTTGCCGAAGCTGGTGCGATCAAGGCGCATCAGCGATTTCCGGCTCTGGCTCAAGTGCTGCGGCAGACGGCTTTTCGCTGACGGGTAGCTCCAGCGTCAAATCCGCCTCGGCCGGATGCAGCGCCTGATCGTGCAATTGATCGAACAGCTTGGCCATGATCTGCGTGATACGGGTTTCTACGGTCGCGTCGATACGGCTGTGCTCGGTCTCGACCCGGCATCCGCCCGGCAACATGGCTTCGTCTTCGACGATGCGCCAGGTCTCCTCATGGCGCTCACGCAATGCCTTGACCTGCTCGAAGTCCTGCGGGTTGATGTACAGACGCACATTCCCGACGCCTAGCGGCAGCAATTTCAGGGCTTCGCGCATGACGTGTTCGATTTGCGTCGAGTCGATGGCCAGCTCGCGCTGAATCACCTGCCTGGCAACGTGCTGGACCAGCCCGACCAGAGATTTCTCGATCTGCGTATCTTGCTCGGCAATTGGTTCGAACAGATTGCCCATCAGCAATTCAAGGCTGGCGAGCTTTGCGCTCAGGGCCACGTCAGCTTCCTGACGAACCTTGAGCGTGGTGCTGTGAAAACCTTCTCGCTCACCGGTAGCGAAGCCTTCGTTGTAGGCTTCCTGACGAATGCTTTCGAGCTCTTCGAGGGTCAGTGGCTGGACTTCCTCCAGCGGCACTTCTTCCATCTCCGGCGGCTCGGGCTCAGGCTCGGGTTCAGGCTCCGGGACGTGCGGGTCGAAGCTGGGCAACGACCAGGTATCAAAACCGCGAACATCACGCGCACGAATCAGGTCGGTGGGCGACTCATCACTCTTGGATGCCATGGCGTTAAATCATTTCCTCGCCGCCCTTGCCGCCGAGAACGATTTCTCCGGCTTCGGCCATACGGCGGGCAATGGTGAGGATTTCTTTCTGTGCGGTTTCGACGTCGCTGACGCGTACCGGGCCCTTGGCCTCCAGGTCGTCGCGGAGCAATTCGGCCGCCCGCTTGGACATGTTCTTGAAGATCTTTTCCTTGACGCCTTCGTCCGAGCCCTTGAGGGCCAGCACCAGCACATCCGAGGAGACTTCGCGCAGCAACGCCTGAATTCCGCGGTCGTCGACGTCGGACAGGTTATTGAACACGAACATGAGGTCTTCGATCTGACCGGACAGGTCTTCGTCGACTTCGCGGATCGAGTCCATCAGCTGGCCTTCGATCGAGCTGTCGAGGAAGTTCATGATGTCGGCTGCACGCTTGATACCACCCAGGGTGGTGCGCGCGGCGTTGGAGTTGCCGGAGAATTGCTTCTCGAGAATCTGGTTGAGTTCTTTCAGCGCGGCAGGCTGTACGGTGTTCAGCGAAGACACGCGCAAAATAATATCGAGGCGTACTTTATGGTCGAAGTTACCGAGTACTTCGCCGGCCTGATCCGGATCGAGATACGCCACGACGATGGCCTGGATCTGCGGGTGCTCGTAACGGATCACGTCCGCCACGGCACGCGGTTCCATCCACTTCAGGCTGTCCAGGCCGCTGGTGTTGCCACCCAGCAGGATACGGTCGATAAGGCCGTTGGCCTTGTCTTCGCCCAGCGCCTGGGTGAGCATCTTGCGCACATAGTCATCTGAGCCGACGCCGAGGCTGGTCTGATCGCCGACGATGTCGACGAACTCGCTCATCACCTGCTCGACCTGCTCGCGGTGCACGTTACCCATTTGCGCCATGGCCACACCCACACGCTGGACCTCTTTGGGCCCCATGTGGCGCAGCACTTGCGCAGCATCGGTTGAACCCAGGGACAGCAGCAGAATCGCGGCTTTGTCGACCCGGCTGAGTTTGGCGATAGCGGCTCGGTTATCACTCATCTGCGTTAATCCACTCTTTCACGACCTGAGCCACACGACCCGGATCTTCGGCCACCAGGCTCTTGATTGCGTTCAACTGTGCGTCATAGCCTTCGCTCGGGCTAGGCAGCAGAATACTTTGCGGACCACCTAGGCTGACGCGGTCGTTGGCCAGTTCGCCGTCCAGGCCGCCCATGCCACCGAGCTCGACATCGCTGCCAAGACCTGCCAATTGCTTGCCTTTACCGCCGCCGGTAATGTTGTTGAGCACTGGACGCAGCACGCCGAACACCAGCACCAGGATGAACAACACGCCGAGAACCTGTTTCACCACATCCCAGAACCAGGGCTGCGAGTAGAACGGAATGTCAGCGATGACTTCGCCACGCTCGGCCGAGAACGGCACGTTGATCACGCTGACGCTGTCACCACGGCTGGCATCAAAACCGACGGCGTCCTGCACCAGACGTGTGAAGCGTGCCAATTCATCGGTGCTCCACGGCGCGCGGGTAGTTTCACCGTTGGCCGCATTGACCTTGACCTGATCATCCACAACGACCGCAACCGACAGGCGATTCAAACGGCCCTGCTGTTGCTTGGTGTGACTGATGGAACGGTCGAGCTCGAAGTTCTTGGTGGATTGTTGACGCTTGTCCGCCGGGTACGGTGCCAGCATCGGCTGACCGGTTGCCGGGTCCATGATTTGCTGGCCGTTGGCATCCAGCAGCGGCTGACCTGGCTGCACCATGCCCGCGGAAGCGCTCGATCCACCGGTGGTTTGTGGTGCTGAAGCCGGCGATGGCGGCTGGTTGCTCAGCGCACCGGGAACGCCTTGCGGGCCGTTGCTGGCGGTGCGCTGCTCGGACGTCGATTGCTCGCTGCGCAGGGCCGGCTGATCCGGATTGAACTGCTCCGAAGTCGACTCGACTGCACTGAAATCCACGTCGGCGGAGACTTCAGCCTTGTAGCGATCGTTACCCAGCACTGGCTGCAGAATATTGTGCACACGCTGTGTGAGCATGCTTTCCATGCGGCGGCTGTAATCGAATTGCTTGCCGGCCATGGTCAGTTCGGAGTTTTCCGCCTGATCGGAGAGCAAGGTGCCCTTCTGGTCGACGACGGTGATCTGCGACTTGCTCAACTCAGGAACGGCGGTCGACACCAGGTTGATGATGGCCATGACCTGGCCCGGTTCCAGCGAACGGCCTGAGTAAAGCTCGACCAGCACCGATGCGCTGGGCTTGCGTTCATCACGCACGAATACCGAGCTTTTCGGAATCGCCAGGTGCACTCGGGCGCCCTTGACGTTGTTCAGGCTGGAAATGGTCCGCGCCAGTTCACCCTCAAGGCCGCGACGATAACGGGTCGCCTCCATGAACTGACTGGTCCCCAGGCCCTGGTCTTTGTCGAGGATTTCAAAACCGATGTTGCCGTCG
Organism: Pseudomonas helvetica; assembly: GCF_039908645.1. Taxonomy (NCBI): domain Bacteria; kingdom Pseudomonadati; phylum Pseudomonadota; class Gammaproteobacteria; order Pseudomonadales; family Pseudomonadaceae; genus Pseudomonas; species Pseudomonas helvetica. The sequence continues at coordinate 1,903,905 of NZ_CP150917.1, read as the reverse complement.
CTGGGAGTGACACCAGCAGCGGCGAGCTTGAGTCGCGCGCGCGCCACATCATCGGCCTTGACCAGCAAGGCACCGGAGTTGGGTTCAACGGTATAGGGAATGTCGGCAGCGGCCAGGGTTTCCATGACCTGCTTGGCGTCCATACCGGCAAGGCTGCCGTACAGCGGCCGATAGTCGGGTTGCTGCGACCACAGCACCACGGCAAAACCAATCGCCACGCTCGCAGCCAGGCCAACCAACAGGCCTACCTGACGCAGCATGGTCATCTCGGAGAGGTTTTCCAGGAAGGACAGACCAAACAACGGCGGTTTGCCGTCTGCTGGCGTGACCTTGGCCGGAACGTTATCGGCGACTGCTTCTGCCATGACTCAATCTCGTCCTTAAACCGGCATCTGCATGATGTCTTGGTATGCCTGAACCAGCTTGTTACGCACTTGGGTCAACGCCTGGAAAGATACGCTGGCCTTTTGCGAGGAAATCATTACATCTGTCAGGTCGACGCCACTTTTGCCAATTTCGAAAGCATTGGCCAGTTGGTTCGAAGCCTGTTGGGTGTCGTTGACCTTGTTGACGGCCTGACCGAGCATGTCGGAAAAGCTGCTACCGCCCATTTCCGGCACCGCGACCGCCGCTTTCGGCTGAGCCATGGCGTCCATTTGCATGGACCGCATGTCCAACATCAAGCGATTAAATTCAATACCTTGGCTCATGGTCTACTCTCTCTGACGACCCGCAATTTTTTGACACTCACTCGGCGGATAGAGTGGTGTTAGCAACAAGGGTGCCAGCTCCATGGCGACACTTCATAAAAGTCCGACACCGATCACCGCCCCTGTAGCAGCTGCCGAGCCCGCGAGGCTGCGTTCGGTCTGGGCCGCATCCGGACGGAGCGGTCGTAAAATCAGGCGGCACGTTCTTCCAGGTAAACCGCGTATGCAGGATTTGCGAGGACTTCGTCCGAACGCGGCCCGCCTCGAACGCCGCCTCGCAAGCTCGGCAGCTGCTACAGATACGGGTCAGGTCGCAAACAAATAACCTTCGACGTCCATTCCCGCATCGCGCATTTGCGCAAGCTTGTAGCGCAAGGTCCGCGGGCTGATACCCAAGCGCTCGGCCGCCTCCTTACGCCGCCCGCGCTCGGAACGCAAGGTATCGATAATCATCTGAAACTCGCGACGCCGCAGGTCATCGCCCAGCGCGCCCGCTGAATCGCCTTGCGGTGCCTCGACTTCGAGCATGCGTGACGACATTGGAGCCGGTGTCAATGCTGGCAGTGGCGCGCAAGCGACCGGCCCCGCAAGGCAAAAGTCCTGCGGCTGAATCAAACCACCCTGCTGCAAAATCAGCGCCCGCTGAATGGCATTGTCCAGCTCACGTACGTTGCCCGGCCACGGATAACCGATCAGGCAAGCCTGAGCTTCCGGCGACAGCCTGGCAGCGGCATGCTTCATTTTATTGACGTGCTTGGCCAGCAGACGCTCGGCCAGCGGCAAGATATCGGCGGTGCGCTCACGCAACGGACGCCAGGCCAGCGGAAACACCGACAGGCGATAGTAAAGATCTTCGCGAAAGCGCCCCGCCGCCACTTCGCCCGCCAGATCGCGGTTCGTGGTTGCGACCACCCGGATATCCAGCGCAATCGGCTTGCGTGCACCCACGCGCTCGACTTCACGCTCCTGCAACACGCGCAGCAGCTTGGCCTGAAGCCCCAGGGGCATTTCGGAAATTTCATCGAGCAGAATGGTCCCGCCATCGGCCTGCTCGAACTTGCCGGCCTGAGCCGCAATAGCGCCGGTGAACGAACCTTTTTCATGGCCGAACAAGGTCGCCTCGAGCATGTTGTCCGGGATCGCCGCGCAATTGATTGCAATGAACGGCTGATTGGCGCGACGCGAGTGCTGGTGGATGTATCGCGCCAACACTTCTTTGCCGGTCCCCGACTCACCCGAGATCAACACCGTCGAATCACTGCGCGCCACACGGGCTGCCAGCTCAAGCAGCTGCGCACTGGCCGGTTCGAACGCCACCGGGCCTTCGCCCTCTGAGGCGCCGAGACAACCCAGGGCATGGCGCGCCACCAGATCCAGCAACGCCTTGGGCTCGAACGGCTTGACCAGATAGTCCGCCGCCCCCTGACGCATCGCATCGACGGCGCGCTCGACCGCACCATGAGCGGTCATCAGCAAGACCGGCAACTGCGGCTGACGAATTCGCAACAACCCCAACAACTGATGACCATCCATGCCCGGCATGTTGACGTCACTGACCACCAGATTGAATGACTCGCTCGCCACGGCTTGCAGCGCATCTTCGGCCGAGCCCACTGCGGTGTAGTCGTGACCGGCCAGCAGCAGCGTATCCGTCAATGCTTCGCGCAGCGAGCGGTCATCTTCAACCAGTAAAACCTTGATTGCCATCAGTCTCTTTCCACTCCTTGAGCGCTGGAGAACAACGGCAAGACCACCACCGCACACGTGCCGCGGCCCGGCCGCGAGCGCAGTTGCAATTCTCCCTGATGAGCACGGGCCACCGCCTTGACTACGGTCAGGCCAAGGCCGGTACCGGTGGTTTTAGTCGTAAAAAACGGCTCACCCAGGCGCGCCAGCACAGTGGGGTCGATACCGCCGCCGTTATCGCTGACGCACAGCCGAAGGGTGTTTTCACGGGTGTAGAGATGGACCTTCAGACGGACATCGCCAGCACTGGCCTGAATCGCATTTTCAATCAGGTTCAGCAGCGCGCCGACCAGCGTGTCGCGATTACACAGCAACTCTCCGGCATGACTGTCGCACTGCCAACGCACCGGATAATCCTGGACATGCGTCAATGCCGCCGCTTGCAGCGATTGCAGGAGCGCCCCGGGTGTCAGGCGATCAGTCAACGGCAGTTCGCCGCGAGCGAACACCAGCATGTCCCGCACCTGATGCTCAAGCTCATGCAGGCGCTCTTTCAAACGTCCGGCAAACCGTTGCTGGGTAGCGACCGGCAACTCTTGCTCAGTCAAATGACTGGCATACAGCAATGCTGCGGACAGCGGCGTGCGAATCTGATGCGCCAGTGAAGCGACCATCCGGCCGAGGGACGACAAGCGCTCATGGCGAGCCAATTGGTCCTGCAGGTGCCGGGTTTCGGTCAGGTCGTTAAGCAGCACCAACTGGCCCGGTTCGGCATCCAGCGAGCGCGTGGAAATCGACAGGCGTCGACCATCCTTCAGGGAAATTTCATGACCATCGTCTTCGCGTGGAGCAAAGCAGCGGGCAATCACATGACGCCACAACTCTCCTTCAAGCGGTAGACCCAGCAGCTCGCAGGCCGCCGGATTGGCTTCGCGCACCATCCCCTGGGCATCGATGACGATGACGCCACCCGGCAACAAGTCGAGAAGGTTTTGCAGCCGGTTGGCCAGGCGTTCTTTTTCGGCCAGCTCTTGCATGCGCTGAGCACTGACCACTGCCAGTTCGCCCTTGAGCTCGGTGACCCGTGCTTCAAGCATGCTGTAGGAATCGGTCAGTTGGCTCGACATCTGACTGAACAGCGCGAACGCCTGCTCAAGGCCAAGCCGACTTGCCTGCTCTACAGAGGACGATTGCCCCGAGACTTCGGAGACAGGGGACATTTGGGCGGCGTGGGGCATCGTGCTCTCTCGCTTGGCTGACCGTCAGTTAAACGGAACGTTGCGAGGGACGTAGCAATACCCGTGCCTAAAAAAAACCGCCCATTATTCAGTGAGTTGAAAAACAGGCGTCAATCATCCGCCTGTTCATCACCTTCGCGACGGCTCATGCCGTACTTGCGCATCTTCTCGACCAGGGTGGTACGACGAATGCGCAGGCGTTCGGCAGCACGCGCCACGATGCCGTTGGCATCATCCAGCGCCTGCTGAATCAGGCCTTGCTCCAGACCACCGAGGTAGTCCTTGAGATCCAGCCCTTCTGGCGGCAGCATGGCGTTAGCGCTGAAGTCCGGGGTATGGCCATTGATGGCTACCCGCTCTTCAAGATCGCTGCGCAAGCTGTCGACCAGTTGCTCGTCTTCGTCATCGACATAACGGAATTTCTTCGGCAACTCGACCACACCGATCACGCCGTACGGGTGCATGATCGCCATGCGCTCGACCAGGTTGGCCAGCTCACGGACGTTGCCCGGCCAGCCATGACGGCACAGCGACATGATCGCTGCCGAGTTGAAGCGAATGGAACCGCGCTTCTCGTGCTCCATGCGCGAGATCAACTCGTTCATCAGCAACGGAATATCTTCAACACGCTCACGCAGCGGCGCCATCTCGATCGGGAAAACATTGAGGCGGTAGTACAGATCCTCACGGAAGCTGCCGACCTCGATCATGCTTTCGAGATTTTTGTGGGTCGCGGCAATGATTCGCACGTCGACGCTCTGGGTCTTGTTGCTCCCCACGCGCTCGAAGGTGCGCTCCTGCAATACTCGCAGCAGCTTGACCTGCATCGGCAATGGCATGTCGCCGATCTCGTCGAGAAACAGCGTACCGCCGTTGGCCAGCTCAAAACGCCCGGCACGGCTGGTGATGGCCCCGGTAAAGGCGCCCTTCTCATGGCCGAACAGTTCGCTTTCCAGCAGCTCGGCCGGGATCGCACCGCAGTTGACCGGAACGAACGGCGCGTCGCGTCGCTTGGAGTGATAGTGCAGGTTGCGCGCGACCACTTCCTTGCCCGTACCGGACTCACCGAGGATCAGCACGCTGGCATCGGTGTCGGCCACTTGCTGCATCATCTGGCGAACGTGCTGAATTGCCCGGCTGGTGCCGACAAGGCTACGAAACAGATTGGGCTCACGGTGACGACCGCGCTCGCGGGCCTGGTCGTACATCTCGCGATAAACCTGGGCGCGGTGCAGGGAGTCGAGCAACTTGCTGTAGCTGGGCGGCATTTCCAGTGTGGAAAGCACCCGGCGACGCTGGTCTTCCGGCAGGTCAATGGAAGAATTATCGCCCATTAACAAAACCGGAAGGAACTCATCCCAGGTAGCCAGTGTCTTTAACAGGCCCGGAAGTGAGCCAGGAGCATTTACCGTCCCGATAAGGACGCAAATAACTTCACGACTTGATGACAAAGAGCCGACAGCCTGCTGCCAATCATGGCTACCGCAGGGTAAATTTTCTTCGCCAAGAAAATTTAAAATCACCGCCAGGTCGCGGCGGCGGACGCTATCGTCATCAATCAGCAGAATTTTGGTTTCACGCCACATGCAATAGCAACTTCCCTAGTCAACTCAATGCCCGAAATAAGTGGGCAAGCTAGACGCTTGCAGGCACGTTAAGCCTGATAGACGCCTGAAATCTTCAAACAGCCACTAGTTAAGTCAAAAAACCGTACACAGTCAAATTTATGACGCACTACGATCGGATTAACTGAGGATTAACCGAACAGATGGTAAACCTTTGCCGCGCTCTGTGCTTGATGGATCTGCGACATCTCATCGAATATTGCCTGACGCTCTCCCGTCGCAGCCTCCAGCAACTGCCGATAAACCCCCAGCAGCTCCTCGAGATTATCGCGTAACGCCACCTCATCCAGCGAAGCCTCACTCAAGACGTCTTCCATGCAGGAACGGCAATCCAGGTCAAGTTGACCGATAGCTTCCCAGTTACGCTCGGCCAGTGCATCGACCAGGGCTTCACGGGTTTGTTCGATACGCTGCAGTACAAGACTCATGGTGATCTCCTTAAAACTGCGGACCTGGCGCTGCGATGGCGTCCCAGCCTTCCTTGATCGTCCCCAGCAAACTGGCGACTTCGTCGAGGATCTTCGGATCGCTGTTGATATTAGCCTCCGCCAGACGCTTCATCATGTAGACGTAAAGATTATCCAGCTCGCCTACTTCATCCGCCTTGTTCTCAAGGTCCAGACCTTCACGCAGGCCGCCGATGATGCCGATGGCCTTGCTGATGAATACACCTTTGCCCGGAATATCCTTGCGCTCCATGGCGCCTTTGGCCTGAGCAATACGATCCAGCCCACCTTCCATCAACATCTGCACCAATCGGTGCGGACTGGCTTCGGAGGTTTGGGCCTGTGCTCCAATTTTCTGATATTGCCGAAGGGCTAACATCGGATTCATGCTCTACCTCATCACAACTCAAGGGCTCGTATAACCAATGTATCGTCTACGAGTCAAAAAACTTTAAATTCAAAAGGCAAAAACCCGGCGCGTTAAAAACGCAGCCGGGTTTTTGGCGCTGGCTCAAGATTAGCCGCCGGACTTCTGTGCGTTCAAGGAGGTGAAGAACGAGGTGATACTGGTCGACGTCGCCTTCATCTGCCCGACCAACAAGTCCATGGCATTGTACTTGGCAGTCAACGTCGCGGTCAGCGTGGTAACGCGCAAGTCCAACGCCACCTGCTGATTGGCCAGATCGCTTTTCTGCTTGTTCAGGCTGGCGGTGCGCTGATCAAGAATGCCATTGGTCTGCAAGTAAGGCTTGATCGCCGCACCCATCCGGGCCAGCAGGCCATTGGTGCTGTTGGTACCGGTAAAGAGTGTTTGAACCTGGCTACTCAAGCCCTGGGTAGTCATCGCAGCGGTGAACTTGGTGGAGTCAAAGTTCAGCGTGCCGAGTTTCTGATCGGTCGTGATGCCCAATTGCGATAGCACCGCCAATTGCCCTCCCGGCCCAGGAGTCACCAACTGATTGCGAATATCGGCAATTATTGAACGAGGCACCGAGTCACCGGTCAGCGCAGCAGAGACGGTCAGCTTGCCATTGGCATCGGCCGAGGCCTGGGTCAGCGAGGTAACCGTTTTCACCAGCGTGTTATAGGCGTCGACAAACGACTGCACCGCCGTCTGCAAACCGGTGGTGTTGGTGGCCACGGTTACCGTCGAAGTACCCGGCGCAACCAACGTCATGCTCAAGCCACCCACCGCCTGATTGACGGTATTGGTTTTGCTGGTGACTGCCAGACCATCAATCGTCAGGCTCGCATCAGCGGCCAGCGCGCCGATAGTACCGGCACTGGCGGGATCAGGCAGCGTCCCCCCGGTGGTCGACGAAGGATCAGGGATAGTCCCCATCATCTTGGTGCCGTCGATTTCCAGACCGGCAATACCACTGACAGTAAGGTCCGAACCCTTGCCGGTAGTAGTCGACCCGAGCACCAGACGCGAACCACTGCTGTCGGTGACGATGTTGGCCGTGATGCCTTTAGCCGTCAGCGTGGTGTTGATCGCGTCGCGAGTGGACTGCAGCGTCGCACCGGACGGGATAGTGACGTTGTAGGCAGTGCCATTTTGACTGATATTCAAAGTACCACTCGGAATGGCACTGCTAGCACCGCCTGCAAATGAAGCACTGGCAACTTTGGAACCGGTAGCCAGATTCTTCACATTAATGCTGTAAGTACCGTTGACCGCAGTGTTATCAGAAGTCACGGTCAAGGTCGCCGGCGTCGACGAGGTAGCCGCAAACCCGCCAAACGCAGGACTTGTCGAGCTATTGAGCTTGTCCATGGCAGCCTGATAAGCGGCCAAGGCACTTTTGAGCGAACCCACACCGGAAATTTTCGAGGTGTTGAGCGTGCCTTGAGTGGTGATCTGGGTCTGCTTGGCCGACTTGTCGCTGTTGACCAAAGCTGTAACGATCGAACCGATATCCAGGCCGGAACCCAGCCCTGTACCCGGTAAAATTGGACTTGCCATGTGCTTCTCCCTTTCTGTCTGTCGCCAGTCTTTTGACCACTCAAGTCGTCAAATGAACGTGCAACCACTATTCATGCCAGTTGTCAGGCTTTTGCGTCGAACAGTACGTTGCTCGCCGTATTCAAACTGTCCGCCAGCTTCAACGCTTCTTCGGAAGGGATTTGTCGCACCACTTCACCTGATTCGGTGGCAATCACCTTCACGACCACCCTGCCGGAAGCCTCATCGATAGAGAACTCCAGGTTACGCTTGATCGACTGTACGAACTTCTCGATCTCTTGCACGGCCAGTTTCAACTTCTGCGCGTCCGCGTCCGCGCCCTTACTTCCAGCCACAGCCTGAACGCTGTCACTGCTGCTACGAGGTGCTGCAGCCGTTTTATCGACCGTCGTACTTGCCGGCTGAGCAGTCGGGTAAGACAAGTTCAGCTTCACGCTCATGTCCATATCCATCACCTCTTAACGTAAAAAGGCGAGAGAGCGCGACCAGCACACTCCCTCGCCAAAACTCATTCCGAAATTACTGAAGCAGCTTCAGTACAGCGGAAGGCAGTTGGTTGGCTTGAGCCAGAACCGAGGTGGAAGCTTGCTGCAGGGTTTGCTGCTTGGTCAGCTGAGCAGTTTCTGCTGCGAAGTCGGTGTCTTGTACGCGACCCAGTGCAGCGGTGGCGTTTTCGTTGACGTTCTGCAGGTTGGAGATGGTGCTGGTCAGACGGTTTTGCGAAGCACCCAGGTTTGCACGAACAGCACCAACAGAGGCGATTGCAGCATCGATTGCGGTGATTGCACCGTCGATGTTGGTAGCAGCAGTAGCACTGGTAGCACCGGTCAGAACAGTAGTACCGCTACCTACCGACAGGCTGACGGCGTCGAACTTGGTGCTCAGGGTCAGAGTGATCTGGTTGGCAGTACCGGTGTTGGAGCCCACTTGCAGGGTCATGCTGCCGGCGGAACCGTCCAGCAGGTTTTTGCCGTTCAGGTTGGTGGCCTGGGAAATACGGGTCAGCTCGTCGGACATCTGAGTGAATTCCGCGTTGGTCGCGGACTGGTCAGCAGTGCCGTTGGTGCCGTTACGTGCCTGGAGAGCCAGTTCACGCATACGTTGCAGAATGTTGGTGGTCTCTTGCAGAGCGCCTTCAGCAGTCTGAGCCATCGAGATGCCGTCGTTGGCGTTTTTGATAGCTACGGTCTGACCGCGGATCTGGCTGCTCATACGAGTAGCGATCTGCAGGCCAGCAGCGTCGTCTTTGGCGCTGTTGATTTTCAGGCCGGAAGACAGGCGAGTCATGGAGGTCTGCAGCGCGTTAGCGGCATTGTTCAGGTTCTTCTGAACAGACAGAGAAGCGACGTTAGTGTTTACGCCTAAAGACATGGTGAGTTCCTCGTTGGTTGGGTACTGCGGCTTCCGGCCCTGGCAACCGCCGGGTGTGGCCTAGAGAACCTTCGTAGTAGTTATCGTCGCGATTGCAGGTTGCTTGAGGGCTTTTTTGAAAAAAAATGCCATCACACTGCCACCCCCGCGAAAACAAAGGCCTGCACGAGACCCACGAGAGAAAAATGACGTCAGGGAAATGCCGGCGACAGAAGAGCGAGGAGATCGCCTGGCCGGCAAAAACGGTTCAGAGGTGAGCGTGAATCGCGTCCAGCAAGTCGATCAATTCATACTCCATGGTGTCGGCCAACCCCAGCCAGTCCTGCGCTTCCTGGGAGGCCAGCATCGACATGAGCAATTGCGCCCATTGCAACTGGATATCTTCAGGGGCCTGACAAAGCAGGTCCTGCACCTTATCGAACACATCGACCATGGTCAGCGCAGCCTCGACGTCGCGCCCGAGACGAAACAACCCGGCACACTGCCGACAATCGATGACACATTGTGCAAGCTCGCTCATTGCACGAACTCCTGATTGAACGTCGTTCCCACGATCATCGCCCCTGCCCGGCTGCTGTTAAAAAAGCGCACCTGCGGATGCCCGGCGATGTAGCGCTCCAGTTCACACAGATAACTGCGAAAGTTCAACTGCGTCCTGACCCGCACCCCATGCCCATCAAGCACCCAGTGCTTGGCCTGGTTCACCCCCGGCCCCAGATCACCATCGTTCCAGCCGGCATGGGTTTTGTTCATCGGGAACGCAAAATCGGCACCGAACAGGGTAATCCGGTCCGCGCCCATCTTCACCGCCAGATCCACTGCCGGATGGATCACGCTGCCACCGACATACAGTTCAGCCTTGCTGATCTGTTGGCGAATAGCGGCATAGACCGGGCTGGCGGAATACCCGACATAACGCGTGCCCTGCCAGGCCTTCAATACCTGCGGGTCGCTCATTGGCAGGTACACCAAAGGGATGTTGCCGGTGTCCTCGGGCGGCAAGTGCCTGAAGCTGATGCGTCGGTCGATACTGACCACCAGATCCGGCCGGATGCCATGCTCGCGCAATGGGCGGTACGCCGTATCGACACTGATGAACAACGGCCGCTGATCACGCTCGCGTATCGCCCGGAGCTGATCGAAATGCTGCTCAAGGCTTGGCCCTGTGCCGATCACATAGACTTCCCGACCGGTACACGTCGCGAACAACTCGGCCACATCGCGATCGCTGCCGACGAGCTCACGACTCTCCTCCAGCCGCTCAATGATCGCTGGAGACTGCGGATCGAACTCACGGTTATTGAAGGTAAGGTGCACTTCGCTGATCAGCCGATCCCGAATCTTGGCATTGAAATCATCTGCCAGCAGCATCTCGGACGGTAATGCAAAAAACGGCAGGTGGATGTCCGACAAGTCGCCGGCATAGATCAACTCGACCCGAGGATCACTCAACCACTGCCGCTGATCGAGCAACTGCAACGTCAACGAGAAAATCGCGCCATTGAGGATATGCACGTACAAACGCTGAAGCTCGGCGTTTTCAAGCAGTACTGACTGCAAGTCACCCAGCCCTGTACCGTAGACATGCACCACCTCGCTTGCCGGCGGCAGACTGGCCGCTTGCAACCGCGCTTCACGCGTACGGTCATGGCGACTGGTGAGCTGGATACCGGCAATGCTCAGGGTCGACCCCAAACCTTCCACCAGCTCAGCCTGAACCGCCGCACTGTCTTCAGTCATCAACCGTACATGCAGCGCCGGCCAGCGACGCTCTATCACCTGGAAATTGTCTTCAACGCTGTCGCTCATGCGGCCTCGATATTCATTCAGGCAAAAAAATAGCGTTCAAGGTTACACCTTGAACGCTATTTTTTTGCCACAGGATCTAGCTCATGGGCGATAAATAATCGCCGAGCCCCACGAGAGCCCCACACCAAAACCGCTCAGTGCAACGCGCTTCCATTTGGCGTCAAGTACGTGTTTTTCCAGCAACAACGGAATGCTCGAAGACACGGTATTACCGGTCTCGACCATGTCCTTGATGAATTTCTCCGGATCACCTTCAAAACGCCGCGCCACGGCGTCAACAATCGCCGCACTGCCTTGGTGAATGCAGAATGCATCGATATCGTCGGCGTGCAGACCGGACTCGTCGAGCAGCTCGTGCAAATGCGCCGGGACTTTCAGCAATGCAAAGTTGAACACTTGACGACCGTTCATGAAGAACACTCCGTCAGTGACTTTCAGGTGCGGTGCACCAGAACCGTCGGTGCCGAACTTGGCCTTGCCCAACTGCCACGGAGCATCTTCGCCCATCCAGGTCGCGGTGGCGGCATCACCGAACAGCATGGTGGTGTTGCGGTCTTCGGGGTCGACGATTTTCGAGTAAGGGTCGGCGGTCACCAACAGGCCGTTCTTCAGGCCTGCGGCTTCCATGAAGCCCTTGATCGCGTAGATGCCGTACACGTAGCCGGAGCAGCCCAGGGAGATATCGAAAGCGGCAACGGTGGTGGGCAGGCCAAGTTTGTCCTGAACGATCGCAGCGGTGTGCGGCAGACCTTCTTCGTCGCCGTTCTGGGTAACAACGATCAGCACGTCAATCGATTCGCGCTTGAGCGTCGGGTTGTTGGCAAACAACGTGTTGACCGCTTCGACACACAGGTCCGAAGTTTCCTGCCCGGCGTCTTTACGCGGCAGGAAAGCGGAACCGATCTTGCCCAGGATGAATTCCTCATCCTTTTCGAATTTTGCACCTTGTGCGTAATTGTCCACGCCGGCTACAGGTACGTAGCTCGCAATGCTCTTTATGCCAATCATTACGGCTTCCCAATAATAAACAGCTGAATACCCCCGTTCGCACGAATCGAGGGGCGCCGACACATAGATTTTGCGTTGCCCGCAACGGGCAACCACGGAAAGCCTAAAGGGCTATCACTGAGCCGATTACCGGCCAGGCGCCATCTTTCCGATCAATACAATACAGTGAAGATGCCCGTTATGACTCACAGGTCACGCTATTTTGCGCAATCAGCCGCACAAGCGCTCATTCGATCAGCGACCAGGCCAGCGCTGTGCCGCGCTTTAAAGGCCCGCGTGCACGTCGTCCGATAATGCTTTCAGCGTGTTTGGGTGCCAGTCCCAACCCCGGGCGAATGGCTCGCAGGTTCTGTGACGTGAACACCTCACCGGCGGCCATGTCCTGGGCAACGTACAGCGAACGACGGTACACCAGCGACTTTTGCTCGGCGTCGGTGACGCCATAATGCACCCGGCCCATGGCCTGCCAGGCGCGCTCGGTCTCGACCACCAGGCTGGCCAGCTCGGCCGGCTCCAGCGAGAAACTCGCGTCGACGCCTCCGGCAGCCCGGTCCAGGGTGAAGTGTTTTTCCACCACCGTCGCCCCAAGGGCCACCGCCGCCACCGAGACCCCGACACCCATCGAATGATCGGACAGCCCCACTTCGCAACCAAACAGCTCGCGCAGGTGCGGGATGGTTCGCACATTGCTGTTGGCCGGCGTGGCCGGGTAGGTGCTGGTGCATTTGAGCAGCACCAGGTCCTTGCAGCCGGCCGCACGTGCCGCACGCACGGTTTCATCCAGCTCGGCAATGCTGGCCATGCCGGTGGAAATGATCAGTGGCTTGCCAGTGGCGGCGACTCGACGAATCAACGGCAGGTCAGTGTTCTCGAAACTGGCGATCTTGTAGGCCGGCACGTCGAGACTTTCGAGAAAATCCACGGCGGTGTCATCGAACGGCGTCGAGAACGCCAGCATGCCCAACTCTTTGGCTCGGGCAAAGATCGGCGCGTGCCATTCCCACGGCGTATGCGCCTTCTCATACAGCGCATACAACGAAGTGCCGACCCACAGGCTATTGGGGTCCTTGATGAAAAACTCACCTTGATCCAGGTCCAGAGTCATGGTCTCGGCGGTGTAGGTTTGTAATTTCAAGGCATGCGCGCCGGCCCTGGCCGCAGCCTCGACGATCTGCAACGCAACGTCCAGCGACTGATTATGGTTGCCGCTCATCTCGGCGATGATGAATGGCGGCGCATCGGCACCGATCATCCGGTCGCCAATCTTGAAGTTAGTCATGTCTGTGTTCCTTCAATACGCGCGTGAACACACAAGCGCTCTGGGTAAAACCGGCTTCGCGAAACAGGCTCAGCGACGACCGGTTGGCAGGCAACACCTGCGCGGTGATGGTGCGTACTTGCGGCCAATGGGCCGTCACGAAGGCTTCGCCACGGGCCAGCAGCGCCCTGCCCCAGCCCAGGCCGAAACGACCTCCGAACAAATAAATCGAGACTTCGGCGCTCACCCCTTCAAGGTCGTAGCGCAACACGCCAACCGGGCCATCACCGGCCTCGGCAATCAACAGCAAGCACTGCTCATTGCTCAAACTCGCGGCCAGCCAGGCCTGGTGTGCTTGCCAGTCGATGCTGCAGTTGTCCTGCGACCAGCGCCGTACCGCCTCGGCATTACGGCCATCGAACAACAGGCGCGCATCATTCTGCGTTGCCTTGCGCACCGGCAGCACCGCACCGACCAGCGCCGCCGCGACCCGTTGCGCACCACGGCCATCGACCAGTTGCCGGGAGCGTTCGGCCAGACTCTGGCGCAGGCCCTGATTACCTGTGACAAAACCGATGGCCTGGCGCAGTTGCTCGACGCTGACCTGCTCCCGCGCGCCCAGGAACACATGGGCGCCCGAAGTCGCCATGACCTCGCCATTGGCCTGCTGATTATTCGACACCGCAATGCAAATCGTCGGCAGCCCCATGGCCGCCCGCTCCCAACTGGTGCCGCCACCGGCACCGACAAACAGGTCGGCTTCGGTCATCAGCCGGTAAAAATCGCTGACAAAACGCTGCAAACGCCAGTTCGGGCGACTGGCCGCCAGCACCTGCATCTGCTCCCACGCCGGGTTGTCGGCACCGGCGACGAAGTCGACTTGCAGCTCAGGGAAATCGCTCAACGCGAGCATTGCATGGTGAGTCTGCTTCGCCGCATCGAAGCCCCCGAAGTTCACCAATACGCGTTTGGCCCGAGGTTTGATTTCAATCGCCGGACAGCAGAATTCATCGCGCAACATGGCGAAGCGCGGGCCAAGCAATGTCTGGCATCCGGGGGCAAGCAGCGAAGCATAGGCCTCTGGCGTGCCGGAAAGATTCTGGTTGAGCAACAGATCGACGCTATAGGTGCGCGTCGCCAGATCATCCACTGCGCCGATCCGTGGCGCCCAACGGCGGGCGGCGGTCTGCCAGTGGTGATCGAGGCCGTAATGGTCGGCAATGATCCAGTCGAAAGCCGCCTGCTGCTCTAGCACTTGTCCCAGCGCGGCGATGTCTGCCTGCCACGGCAGCAGGCTCTCGATGGCTTGCAGCGGGTCTTCGTCGGGATAGCGCTCCGGCAGCGCAAAGGTTTCAAAGCCTTCAGCGGCGAGACTGTCGAGCCGATGCCCAGGCAACCGTCGACAGGCGAACGCCACGTGCGCGCCCATCCGGCGCAAGGCTCTGGCCAGGGTCAGGCAGCGGGCGATATGGCCGCTGCCAATGGTCGGCGAGGCGTCGGCACGGATCAGCACTCTCATTGCAATTCACCGCCAGCCTTCAGTGCAGCGTACAGGTACTCGGCGCGCTTCCAGTCTTCGAGGGTGTCGATGTCTTGCACCAGATAGCGCGGCAGGATCACCGGCAAACTCCGGGTTGAATACAACACATCGCCGCGCAACCAGGCACTGCTGCGGCCCCAATAGAACTGCCCGGCGTCCTGATAGGCCGGCGGCAAATCCTGGGAGCGCGTATTACGAAATTCCGGGTACAACGCGCTCAAGGCGCCCTGATCGTCAAGGGTCAGGGCACGCTGCACCGGAAAACCGAAGTCGCACACCGAGAACGCGAACGACTTGTCCGGGTGCAGTTCCAGCCGCTGCAAACCCTGTTGCAGAAACCGCGTTTGCAGCAGAGGCGCGGTGGCGTAAATGCAACAGGCGTAATCAAAGTCACTGCCCTGTCGATGCAGTTCTTCCAGTGCATGGACAATCACCGCCGCGGTGCCGGTGAAGTCATCAGCCAGCGCCGCCGGGCGCATAAACGGTACCTGCGCACCACTGGCGCGGGCCAGGTCGGCGATTTCATCATCGTCAGTGCTGACCAGTACCTGGGCGAACAACCCCGAATCGAGAGCGGTTTTGATCGAACGGACAATCATCGGCACGCCGTCGAACGGCTTGAGGTTCTTGCGCGGTATGCGTTTGCTGCCACCGCGGGCCGGGATGATGGCGACGTTGCTCAACGGCGTTTTTCCAGAAGAAACCAGGTGACATCATCCACCGGAAATTGCGGGTCGCGGTGGTAACCAAACCCGTAATCCAGCAGTTGCAAGTCATCATAGCGATCAAGCATTTCACCGGCAAAATCGCGCTTGAACAGCTTGCCGCTGTTACCGCGATACGACACCTCGACCGGCGCCGGGTTGTAGTACTCGGCGATCAGGATGTAGCGCCGACTCAGTTCATACAGCTGCGCATAGGCCGCTGGCAGCAGCTGCGGTGCCAGGTGAATCAGCACGCCTTTACTCAGGGTCAGGTCGAAGGTGCGTTCGAGGGGAAAATCGAACAACGAACCGTGCCAGATCTGCGCAATCCCCAGCGCCTGCGCCTGGGCGCACGCGCTGGCATTGATCTCCACGCCAAACAGCTCGCTCTGCGGCAACAACTGACGCAGCGCCTGCAGGTTATTGCCGGCATTGGTGCCAAGCTCCACCAGGCTTTCGATACGCCCGGCCCGGGTCAGAGCCTTGGCAAACAAGGCCAGGTTGGCCGCCACCAACGGCTGGCCGACGTTGCGGTCGATGTACTGGTTACCGAAATCGCCTTGCCAGAATTTTTCCTGCTCACTGAGTTCGCGCATCACACATTCCCATTCGCCGCCATGGCAGCAATTATTCGGTCAGCCGGCGCAATTGCTCGACCACGTAGTCCTGCTGTTCGTCGCTGAGTAACGGAAACAGCGGCAGGCTGATGGCCTCCGCGTAGTAACGCTCGGCCTGCGGGAAATCACCTTCGGCGAAACCCAGGTCCCGATAGTACGGCTGTAAATGCACCGGAATATAGTGCAGATTCACCCCTACCCCGGCCGCTCGCAGGCCTTCAAACACCTGTCGATGACTGAGGTTGATACGATCGAGTTGCAGACGCACCACATACAGATGCCATGCCGACTCGGCCTCGGGCTGAGCGCTGGGCAAGGTCAATGGCAGGTACGCCAGCAAACGGTCATAACGCGCCGCCAACTCACGCCGGCGCTCGATGAAGTCATCCAGCTTGTTCAACTGCGACAGCCCGAGGGCCGCTTGCAGGTCGGTGATGCGGTAGTTGAAGCCCAGTTCCACCTGCTGGTAGTACCAGGGACCGTGACTGGCTTCGGTCATTTGCTCGGGATCGCGAGTCATGCCGTGGCTGCGCAGGCGTTGCAGGCGCTCGGCCAGGTCCCGGCGATTGGTCAGGACCATGCCACCTTCGGCACTGGTAATGATTTTCACCGGATGGAAGCTGAACACCGTCATCGCCGCGAACTCACCACACCCCACCGGACGCCCGGCATAAGACGCACCCACCGCGTGGGACGCATCCTCAATCACTGTGAAGCCATAGCGCTCGGCCAGTTCGGCGATCATGCGCAGGTCGCAGCTCTGCCCGGAGAACGCCACCGCTACCAGCACTTTAGGCAGCGTGCCGTTGTCCTCTGCCGTTTCCAGCTTCGCTTTCAGGGCGTAGGCATCGAGGTTCCAGGTCAGCGGGTCAATATCGACAAAGTCCACCTCGGCGCCGCAATAACGACCGCAATTGGCCGAGGCCAAAAAGGTATTCGGCGTGGTCCACAAGCGATCGCCTGGCCCGAGCCCCGCCGCCAGACAAGCAATGTGCAAGGCCGCTGTGGCATTACACACCGCCACCGCATAATCCGCCTGGCAGCGCTGGGCCATGGCCTGTTCGAAACGCTCGATGGTCGGCCCTTGAGTCAGCCAGTCAGACTGCAACACGGCAACCACGGCGTCGATGTCCGCCTGATCCAGGCTTTGCCGACCGTAAGGAATCATGCCGATAACCCAGCGTGTAACTCGGCGATCTGTCCGACCGAGAGGAAATGCGAGTTGGTGTCGGAGCGGTACTCGAAGTCTTCGCTCACGCGCCGTCCCTGCTCACCCACGCCGTCCAGCGAAAAATCAATGTCGACGTGAGTAAAACGAATCGACGGTTCGATGGTGTAGTGGTCCTCGAATTCCAGGGTCATCCGTGCGTCATCCAGCGGCACCATCAATTCATGGAGCTTTTCACCCGGACGAATCCCGACGACTTTGTGCGGCATATGCTCAGCCATGCCGCGTGCCAGGTCGACAATGCGGATCGACGGAATCTTCGGCACGAAAACCTCCCCGCCATGCATCCGCGCGAAGCTGTCGAGCACGAACTGCACACCGTGATCGAGAGTGATCCAGAAGCGGGTCATGCGCTCGTCGGTAATCGGCAGTTCTTTCGCGTCCTCGGCGATCAGTTTGCTGAAGAACGGCACCACCGAGCCGCGTGACCCGGCCACATTGCCGTAGCGCACCACCGCAAACCGGGTTTGCTGATCACCGGCGATGTTGTTCGCCGCCACGAACAACTTGTCCGAGAGCAGCTTGGTCGCACCGTACAGGTTGATCGGGCTGGCCGCCTTGTCGGTGGACAGTGCAACGACTTTCTTCACACCGTTATCGATGGCAGCAGCGATGATATTTTCTGCGCCATTGACGTTGGTACGAATGCATTCAGTGGGGTTGTATTCCGCCGCAGGCACCTGTTTCAGGGCAGCGGCATGCACCACGTAATCGATCCCGCGCATCGCCTGACGCAAACGCTCGGCATCGCGCACATCGCCCAAAAAGTAACGCATGCACGGTGCATTGAAGGTTTGCTGCATCTCGTACTGCTTGAGTTCGTCGCGCGAGAACACCACCACCCGTTTGGGCTGGTACTGCTCGAGCAAACGCCGGATGAACATGCGCCCGAACGAACCGGTGCCGCCGGAGATGAAAATCGATTTACCGTTGAACATGCCGCGATCCTTTTACCTGTGCGCCAGACTTAAACCAGCAACCGCGCCCAATCCACGCTGGTCGGATTGCCAAGAGTGAAACCCTTGCCGGTCAGGGCGAGGTTCTTGTTGTACGCCAGATCGTGCTGGAACGGCCCGGCCCATTTTTCACGCAAGGCCGCAAGCGCCTGCGGTGCATCGGGCAAGGTGCCAGGATGGATAACCTGCACTTGCGGTGTCCATACCACCAGATAGCCGGCCTGACCTGCCTTGAGGCACAGGTCGACATCGCCGTAGGCATTGGCAAACGCCTGTTCGTCCAGCCCGCCAACCTCGTCGAACAGCGCTTTGCGGATCATCAGGCATACAGCCGAAACGGCCGAATAGTTCTGCTCCAGCACCAGACGGTTCATATAGCCTTTGGCATCCTTGGACTCGCCAACGAAAGCCGAACCGACGCCATCGTTCATGCCCAGAATCAGCCCGGCCTGAGTCACCTTGCCGTCGTGATCCAGCAGCTTGGTGCCAACCACCCCGACTTCCGGGCGCTGGGCCTGGTTGAGCAGGGATTCGAGCCAGTTCGGGTTGACCACTTCACTGTCCGCCGCCAGTAGCACCAGGTATTCACCCTGGACCTGCTGACTGGCCTCGTTGTACAACGCCGACAGGCTGAGACGCTCGTGCGCCCGCAGGACTTGAATCTTGTCGCCCGGCTGCCCGAGGCCGTCCAGCCATCGAAGGATGTCCGGTGACTGGCTCGCGTTATCGGCGATCAGCACTTCGTAACGGGTGTAGCGGGTTCGTTGCACAATGCCGGTCAGGCAACGTTGCAGCTGCGCCAGGTTGTCCTGGCTGGCCACGATGATCGACACCAGCGGACGCTCGGCATGACGGTAATCGATTTGATAAGTACCAGGCTCGGCGGAGCTGATTTGCGCCTTGTAGCCACGGGTCGCAAGGTGACGGATCAACGCCTGGCGCTCGTGGGCGTTGTCTTCCAGCACCGGCGCCCGGGCGATCAGCAACGGTTCGTCCAGATGAGCCAGCCAGGCCAGGCCGCCCTGCTCGATGATGCGCAGTAGCAGGTCGAACTCCAGTGCCTTGCTGAAGTCGGCCTGGTAACCGCCTGCTTCCAACAACACATCCTTGCGGATCAGCCAATGCCGCGCCATCAGCGCTGGCAGGCTTTGCAGCAAATCGAGGTTGAAGCCTGGGCGGAACACATCGATCAGCGCGCCATTGGTGTCACGCTGAATCTCGTCCGCCGCCACTGCTCGACAGTCAGGCGCGGCGTGCAGTTCCAGACCTGCGCGCAACAAACCACCAGCAGTGAACTCGTCCCCCGCCTCGGTCAGCAGCAGCCAGTCGCACGGCGATTGACGCGCGATCTGATTGAGCTTGTCGACATGGTTGGCCGGGGTTACGCGAACGAAATGCAGCGTGTTGTGCACCGTCGTTGCCGCCAGCGGCTCACCGGTGGTGAACACCACGATCTTGAAGGCATGGTTGTGGCCTTCCAGCAAACTGTCGAGGGTGATCTGCAGCTTGGCCGCGTCGTTGTCGAGGTCCAGCACCAGAATGCCAAACTGTGGACCGCCGTTGTGGGCGGCCAGATAACGTGACGTCGCAGCGACTTCGTCAGCGTCCGGGGCGCGCGCCGCCAGCCACTTGAGCAGGCGACCGGAGCGCATGGCACCGAACACCTCGTCGTTGCCCTGGGTCGTCACCGCGTCCAGGCGCTCGGCCCAGGCAAACATGTCCCGCGCGTCGTCCGCTTCGCCCAGAAGCTCCAACTGCTGCGCCAGGCGCTTGACCACCTGACGGTTGAACGGGTTGCTGCCGTACGCGTGCCCCAGTCGCTCGATAACGCTTTCAGGGGTGTCGTTGTTGCGGGGCCGCATCATGTCAGCCTGCATCGTCCAGATACCTTCGAGCCCCTGAAGCTGAACGCGGCCGGCCGGCATGGCGTGAAGCAGAAATTCGAACTGGCTCAACAGGTCGAAGAACTTTTGATTGTAGAAAGGCATTTCGACATATTGCAAAAGCCCGAATTGGCGATCTGGCCCCTTCTGCACATTGTTCCAGCGCGATTCGAAAATCGGCTCGGCAGTCAACGCCCGACGGTTGCGCAAGCTGTCGGCCAGCGCCTCGAAACTGTCCAGTGCCAGTTGCCTGGCCTGCTCCGCGTCAAGACCGGTGCGGCTACTCGGCAACGTCGCCAGCAATTGGGCGAACGCTTCACGGTCCGCTACCGACTTGGCATCGGCAAGGGTCAGGGTGCTGTAGATCTCGGTGTTGTGCTCCGACTCAATGTAATTGACCTCTCGCACCACATACGGGATCGGCAGAATTCGCGCCTTGGCCATTGCCAGCATGTAGTACGCATGGCCGATTTCCTGCCATTCGAAGATGGTGTTCTCTGGCATGAGCGCGTACCAGTCACGCAACAGCTCGGTGCGGTGAACCGCATAGAACGGCGGGATGTACTGGTGCATGAAATCGATGACCCGGTCCTGCGCACGTTCGGACGAGTAGTCTTCACAGACCTTCTTGTCCCGGCGGTAGTAGCTCACGCTGTTGGCCAGGGTCAGGTACATCAGGCAATAGCCATGGCACATGCCGTAATCCGGATTTTCTTCCAGGAACGATACCGAAGCGTCGAGGGCGTCATGCACGATGAAGTCATCGTCGGCGGCAAACACCATGTACGGCGTGGTGACTTGCTGCACGCCGTAGTCGAGCTTGGCCCGAATGCCCCAGTAACCGTACTGCGGCAGGTGCTGATAGTCGACCGTGGGGTACACGCCGTCGATGCCATCGGTGACCTGGCTCGAAGAGTCCAGCACCAGAATCCTGCAAGGCAAGGTGCTGTAGAACTTCACCGCCCGGCGCGCAAAGGCCGGTCGGTTGTGGGTGATGAGTACCACCGTCAACAACTCGTTCAATGGTAATCCGCTTTCAGAACCGCACTTGCCTTGCATAATTTCTCCCCACAACCGGCGTATCGCCCGATGAACTCAACAATGATGTCGTTGCTTAACGAACCCGACGCAGATAGCCGTCCGGCGCCACGGTGATCAGCAGCTTGCTGTGAATCCGCGCATCGATTTCAAAATCGCGGTTTTCTTCCAGGTAGGCCCAGACCGCAGTTTTCGGGTTATCACCCTTGCCCCACGGACGATCCGGGAAAGCATCTTCCGGCATGTCTTCGACCACGGTGTCCATCACCACGCAGTAGCTGCCGACCGACACCAACGGTGCGTACAGGCGCAACTCTTCAAGCACGTGTTCGTGGGTATGGTTGGAGTCCAGAACCACCAGCACTTTCTTGCCAGCCACCCGTGCACGCACTTCTTCAACGATGGCCGGATCGATGCTCGAACCCTGGATCATGCTGATCCGGCGCGCCATCGGGTGGGCTTCAATGGCATCGCGGTTGTGTTGACGAATGTCGATGTCCACACCTAGCACTTCGCCGTGGCCGATCAGTTCCAGCATCGAGGCGTAAAACACCAGGGAGCCGCCGTGGGCGATGCCCGTTTCGACGATCACATCCGGGCGCAGGTCCCAGATGATTTCCTGCATGGCAACCATGTCCTGGGGAAACTGAATGATCGGCCGGCCCATCCAGCTGAAGTTGTAGGTGTATTTGTGCTTGGCCGTGACACCGACCCAGTCCAGCGACTCGGACTGAAGTTTTTTGTCTTGCTGCAAGCCTTCGATGTTCTGGCTTACTTCTTCGCGAAACTGCTCATGAGGATTCATGCAAACGCTCCGATACGGGGTGTTGTTAGTTGAAAACCCGACCGTCCTGATAAGGGACGGCCTGAGTCTTGATAATTCGTGCGGGATTGCCGACGACAACGGCATAGTCGGGAACGTTCCGGGTGACCACGGCGCCGGCGCCGACCGTTGCCCAGCGACCAATGCGCAAACGCGGAAGAATGGTGGCGTTAGTGCCGATGAAAGCCCCGTCCCCCACTTCGACACAGCCGGCGATGGCTACTCCGGGCGCCATGAATACGCTGTGCCCGATGCGGCCTTCGTGCCCGATCAGGCTGCCGTAGCTGATGCTGCTGTTATCGCCCAGGGACACTTCGGCCTGAATGATCACGCCTTCCTGGAGATAGTTGCCGGTGCCCATGCGCGTCATGCTCAGATCGATGCCGGGGTGCAGGAAGTTGCCCAGTGTTCCGCCGGCCTCGATGATCTGCCGCGTCGTCTCGTAACGGGTTCTGGTGTCGCGGGTGATCAGGTTCACGAAGTGCGTGTCCGGGCCTTTCAAGTCGGCCACACGCTCTACCCCACCGATCACCGGCACGCCATGAAACAGCGTGCCGTGCTTGACTGCATCGTTGTCGAGAAAGGCAAACTCCATGGCAGGGTTGGCTCGTTTGACGGAACCAATCATCCGCACGGCTTCAGGGTTTGCCGCCCCCAACAGGTAGACCTTCACAGCACATTCCTTTGCTGGCAGACCGTGCGAATCACCTCGATCACCCGCTGTTGATCAGCGTCGGTCATGTCGTGG
This sequence comes from Pseudomonas helvetica, assembly GCF_039908645.1. Classification (NCBI taxonomy): domain Bacteria; kingdom Pseudomonadati; phylum Pseudomonadota; class Gammaproteobacteria; order Pseudomonadales; family Pseudomonadaceae; genus Pseudomonas; species Pseudomonas helvetica. Next base: position 1,881,251 of record NZ_CP150917.1, on the reverse strand, counting down.
TAGCTCGGCAGATTGATCGCCCGTTCCGACAGCGAGACAGCCATCGGCGTGTGCACCGGCTTATCGGCAAACATCGGCAGCGCCGACAATGGCCAGAAAAATACCCGGGCATCGATATCCGCTGCTTGAAAGGCTTCGATCAACAACTCTCGGGTAATACCGGTGCTTTCATGGAACACCACGGTGGGCATCCAGTAACCGTTCCTGGAATGCTCAGGTTGCGGGTTCATGGACAGCAACGGGATATCCAGCAGCCCCTGGGCATACCGATCGAAGATCGCGCGTTTGCGGGCAATCAGCTCATCGACACGTTCGATCTGGGCACAACCGATGGCGGCCTGCAGATTGCTCATCTTGTATTTGAAACCAATGAAATCCGGCCAAAACTGCCGCGTGCTGCCACTGACCCGACCGTGGTTGGAGAGTGTCAGCACTCGGTCATACAGCGCCTTGTCCGAGGTCACGAAAATCCCGCCTTCCCCGGTGGTCATGGTCTTGGTGCCATGAAAGGAGAAGGCGCCGAAGGCCCCCAACGAACCCGCGGCTTTACCACGCCATTGCGAGCCGATGGCTTCGGCGGCGTCTTCGATGACCGCAATCCCGTTCTCGCGGCCGATCGCAAGCAGCGTGTCCAGATCGCACAGGTTGCCGTACAAATGCACCGCCACGATGGCTTTGGTCCGTGGCGTAATGGCTTGCCGAACCTGCTCCGGGTCCAGGCACCAGCTGTCCGGCAACACGTCGACAAAAACCGGCGTCGCGCCCAGGTAATCGATAGGGGCCGCCGAGGCGATCCAGTTGGTGTTGGCCAGAATCACTTCATCGCCCGGACCGATTCCCAATGCGGCCATGCCCATGTGCAAGGCGCCGGTACAGCTGGAGGTCGCGATGGCATAGGGCACGCCCATGTGCTGCGCGAAGGACTTCTCGAAACGTGTGATGTATTCGTAGCAACGCTCGCCCCAGCCATGCTGCACAGCATCCAGCACGTACTTGGCTTCCAGCTCGCCCACACTGGGCTTGGTGTAGTGAATTCGGCTCATCTGAAGCTCAACTCCGGAATGGCAACGACAAAACGCCCGCCCCAACTGCGGACAACTGCGTATTGCTGGGTGATCTCGTCCAGCAGGTTCCATGGCAGCACCAGGACATAGTCCGGTTTCTCGATTTCAATCCGCTCGGGAGACACCACCGGAATGCGACTGCCCGGCAAGAACTTTCCTTGCTTGTGCGGACTCGCATCCGCGACCCAGGCCAGCAGGTCTGGCTTGACCCCGGCATAGTTGAGCAAGGTATTGCCTTTGGCGGCGGCGCCATAACCGACTACGCGTTTGCCCTCGGCCTTGGCCTGTAAGAGGAAACGCAGCAGTGCGTGTTTGATCTGTTCCGCGGCCGGGGCCAGGGTCGTGTAGTAAGCAGCGGTTTTGACTCCGGCCGCCTGCTCGACCTGCAACTGTTGTTGCACGGCAGGCGTTACTTCACGGCGCACACCCTCGGCACGCTGCACGAACACCCGCAGTGAGCCGCCATGGGTCGGCAACTCACTGACATCGAAAACTTCCAGGCCATTGCGCTCGCACAAACGTTGCACGGCGGTCAGCGACAGATAGGAATAGTGCTCGTGGTAAAGGGTGTCGAACTGCTGCCCGGCCATCAGCGTCAGCAACTGCGGAAACTCGAACGTCGCCACGCCCGTGGGCTTGAGCAGCGTCGCGAAACCGCCGAGAAAATCATTGATGTCCGGCACATGCGCCAGCACATTGTTGGCGGCCATCAGGTCCGCGCCCCAGCCTTCGCTCAGCAACTGCGAGGCGCTGTCGCGACCGAAGAACAGCTCGCGTATGTCCAGGCCTTTTTCCCGCGCGGCCTGTGCTGTGCTGCGGGTCGGCTCGACGCCGAGGCAACGGATACCGCGTTGTGCAACGTACTGCAGCAAGTAGCCATCGTTGGCGGCAATTTCCACCACACGGCTGTCGGCGGTCAGCCCGAAACGCTCGACCATCTCGGCCACATACCGATCGGCATGGGCCAGCCAGGTGCTGGAAAACGAACTGAAATACGCATAGTCGGCATCGAACAGACTGTCAGCGCGGGTGTAGTCCTCGGTCTGCACCAGCCAGCACTCCTGGCAGACCGCGACCTTCAACGGGATCCATTGCTCGGCCTGCTCCAACTGCTCCGCCCGCAGGTACGCGTTGGACGGCGGCGAGGTGCCCAGATCGATCAATGGCAACGCCAACGGGGTGCCGCAACCTCGGCAATTCATAGACGCACTCCAGGGAATTGGTCATCCAGCCAGGGATGGGCGGCATCCCGGGTCGACAGATTTTTGACAGGCTCGGGCCAGGCAATCGCCAGACGCGGATCGAGCACCGACAGGCCGCCCTCGTGATCCGGCGCATAATCGGCGCTGTGCAAATAGAGCAGCTCGGCATCGTCGCTCAAGGTCTGAAAGCCATGGGCGAAACCTGCTGGAATCAACAGGCTGCGACCATCACCGGCGCGCAGGTGCTCGGCGTGCCATTGCAAAAAGGTCGCCGAGTCCGGTCGCAGGTCGACCGCAACATCCCAGACTTCACCGCGCAGGCAGGTGATCAGCTTGGCTTCCGGGGCCTGGGCATTCTGATAATGCAAACCGCGCACGCTGCCGCGCTCACGGGTGCAGGACTGGTTGATCTGACGAATATGGAACGACTCGCCAAAGGCGTTCAGGCTGCTCTCGCAGAACAACCGGGCGAAGTGCCCGCGCTGATCTTCATGACGTTTGTGCTGAACACTGAACAAGCCCTGGAGAGGTAACGCACTGATGCAAAACTCACTCACAGCGGCCCCCGATACAGGTTCAGCTGGTGCAGCGTGATGGCACGCATGTCATCGCCATTTTCCCAGGCCAGGTGCCAATCCAGAGTGTGCGTCAGACAGTCTTGCAGCGACCAGCGCGGCTGCCATGCCAACAACTGACGGGCGCGACTGCTGTCCAGGCGTAACAGGCCGGCCTCATGCAACTCGCTCGGTTCGACACGCAAACCTCGCGCGTGCGGCCAACGCCTGGAGAGCAGTTCGACCACCTCACCGACGCTGCACATATCGCTTTCACTCGGCCCGAAGTTCCACGCACCGGCGAATTTCGGACCCTGCTCATACAGACCCGCCGCCAGTTGCAGGTAACCGGCCAGCGGTTCCAGCGCGTGCTGCCAAGGGCGAACGGCCTGTGGATAACGCAGGGTCACCGGTTCATTCGCCGACCACGCCTTGAGCACATCGGGGATCAGACGTTCCGGGGCGAAATCGCCGCCACCGAGCACATTCCCGGCACGCGCAGTGGCCAGTGCCAGACCGTGCTCGGCATGCCGCTCGGCAGGGAAAAACGAAGCTGCGTAAGACTGCGCCAACAACTCGCAACAGGCCTTGCTGCTGCTGTAAGGATCATGGCCGCCAAGGGCTTCGTTCTCGCGATAGGGCCACAGCCATTCCTGATTGGCGTAGACCTTGTCTGTGGTCACCAGCACGCACGCGCGCACCCCGCCGATCTGACGAATCGCTTCCAGCAGATTGAGCGTTCCCATGACGTTGCTTGAGTAAGTCCCGAGCGGGTCACGGTAGCCTTCGCGCACCAATGGTTGCGCTGCCAGATGCAGGACGATTTCTGGCTGAGCCTCGGCGATCAGTTCCAGTAAGGCCGCCAGGTCACGCAAGTCACCGCGCTGATCGTTGATGCCTTCAGCAACGCGCGCCAGTTCGAACAGACTCGGTTCGGTGGACGGGTCCAGGGCAAAGCCTGTGACCTCAGCCCCCAGGCTTTGCAGCCAAAGCGTCAACCAACTGCCTTTGAAACCGGTGTGACCGGTGACCAGTACCCGCTTGCCGCGCCAGAATTGCGAACTCAGTCCCACTGCTTCCATGGGGCCTCCCCGCTCTGCCACAGGTGCTCCAGATGATTCTTGTCACGCAGGGTGTCCATCGGGTGCCAGAAACCATCGTGCTGGAAAGCGTTCAGTTGCCCCTCGGCCGCCAAGGTCATCAGCGGTTCGGATTCCCAGACCGTCTCGTCGGCTTTGATCAGCGACAGCACTTTGGGCGACAAGACAAAGAAGCCACCGTTGATCCAGCCGCCATCACCGCGAGGCTTCTCGGTGAAACCGCGCACCAGATCACCGTCGCGCTCCAGCGCGCCGTAACGTCCTGGTGGCTGTACCGCCGTAACCGTCGCCAGCTTGCCGCTGCTCAAGTGAAAATCCACCAGGGCACCAATATTGAGGTCCGAAACACCGTCGCCATAGGTGAAGCAGAACGCTTCCTGATCTTCCAGATAGCGGCTGGCACGACGCAAACGGCCACCGGTCATGGTTTCTTCGCCGGTGTCGATCAAGGTGACACGCCAAGGCTCGCTGTAGTTCTGGTGAACGTCCATGCGGTTGTTCGACATGTCGAAGGTGACGTCAGAGGTGTGCAGGAAGTAGTTGGCGAAGAAGTCCTTGATCGCGTAGCCCTTGTAGCCCAGGCAAATCACGAAGTCGTGAATTCCGTGTGCGGAATACTGCTTCATGATGTGCCAGAGAATTGGCTTGCCGCCGATCTCGATCATCGGCTTGGGCTTGAGGTGCGACTCTTCGCTGATCCGCGTGCCCAGGCCACCCGCCAGAATAACTGCCTTCATCTTGTCCCCTCTTGTTCGTCACAGCGCCAGCCCAAGCCCTGCAAGGCTTTGCGACCGTCTGGATAAATCGTATGAGGCTGCACCCATCACTCTCTGGCTGCACCGCACATGCTCGATTTATGGCGATTTTGAGGGGGACTTGCAGGAAACGCGCCAGCTAGCGCTGACACAGGAACTGGAGCTGACGCAGGCTGCAGATATCAACCACCCGCAATGAAGCGGCTCGCCTTCACCACTCAACAGGCCGAGCGTTAGCTCGCCTGCAGCTTTTGATCTTGATCCACCCGCCCCTTCGGGAGGCCGAGTGGAGGTGTTCATCAGGGGGTGGGCGCGCAGCGCCGTTCGACGCAGTCGAACACATCGAGAGGAGGTCGTCGCGAAGCAGACCGTAGGCGATGCCCCCTGATGGACACCGGAGTGAGGGGACGCCGAGCCTAGGCGAGGAGCCGTACGCTTGGGGCGAAGACCTTTGCTTCCTTTGGGGCGTCTGCCAAAGGGAGTCGCTGTAAGAGCGAAACCGTAAGTGGCCGTTACCGCAGGAATGGATATGTACACCTGCAAGAGATTGGTCGGCTGCCAGGCCGCCATCGCGGGCAAGCCCGGCTCCCACAGCTGGACTGTGTACATCTGCGAGAGATGGGTCGGCTGCCAAGGTCAAAAGATCGCAGCCTTCGGCAGCTCCGAAGGCAGGGCGTATCAGTCGGCCAACCAGCCATTTTCCCAGTACCGCACGTTATCCCCGCGCAGCATGTAGTCGCGCAGCACCGCTTCGCGCAGTTCATCGCCCATTCGGTAGCTGGCATCCGGGTCCGCCAGGTGCATGCGAATGGCCTGCAACCATTCCTCGGTGCTGTTGCTGACAACCCGAGTGCACGGCAGATAACCCCGATAGGCCTCGGTATCCGTACACACCACCGGGTAGCCGCAAGCACCGTACTCCAACAGGCGCAGGTTGCTCTTGCAGTCGTTGAAAATATGAAACTCCAGCGGCGCCAGCGCCAGGTCGAGGTTCAGGCTAGCCAGTTTCGCCGGGTAGACACTGAGGTCGATCACGCCATGGAACTCATGCATGTAAGGCAGCAATTCTTCGGGACACATGCCGAAGAACACCCAATCCACCTCGTTGGCCAGCTCGCGAACGACGTCAGCGATGATCGCCAGGTCGCCCGAGTGACTGGTACCGCCCCCCCAGCCTACCCGTGGCTTTTTCGAGGTGCGGCGCTGGCTGCGCAGGCCATCCCAAAGATGAGTGGCGAGCATGTTCGGCACAACCCGAATGTCGTGATGCATCGACGACAACGCATCGGCCAGTGGCTGGGTCGACACCACCACCCGATCGCACAGGCCGATACCACGACGGACCAGACGCTCCATCTCGACGTGGTCCGGCATATTGCGAATGTGTGCGTTCTTCTTCGGCGCCTTGATGACATAGTCATCCAGCTCGAAAATCAGTCGGGCGTTGGTGTAGGGCTTGAAGGCGGCGATCTCGTTGACCGGCCCTTCACTGTAGCGCCCTTGCAGGATGATGACGTCCGGCGCCTCACGCTCGATCTCGATGATCGACGGCAGATCGTAGTAGATCCGCCCGGTCGCCCGACCCGCCTTCTGCAGTTCAACCAGCGGCTGGATCGCCCGATAGTGACCGACTGCCGAGGAGTTGACCGGCAGCGCCATGATGTTCGGTAACTGGCGAACGGAAAACGGGCTCCAGCCGGTGCGCAAGCCTGGCTCCAGGCTGTAACTGGAACCCCCTGGCGTATTGAGCATCAGGTTCGGGTTGTACGCCGGGTCGCGAGCAACAATGGGCAACCAGCGCCGGTAGAAGGTTTCCTGCTCTTGCGTGCGTTGCGCCAACTCGGCTTTGTCCGGGACGACAGCAGGCTGTGTCCCGAGGGCCAACTGGGCGTACGGCGTCCACACCACCAGATAGCCGTTCTGACGGACCCGCAAACACAGGTCCACCTCGTTGAGGGTCAAGGCAAAATCCTGCGCCTGCAGCCCACCGACACTCTCGAATATTGCCTTGCGCACCATCAGGCAATCAGCACCGACAGCGCTTAGGTCCTGAACCACCTGCAAGCGGTGCATGTAGCCCGCCGCGTTAAGCGAGTCGGCGTAAAACGGTGAAGCGGCCGGCCCTTGCAGCCCGAGAATCAGCCCGGCATGCAGCACGCAACCGTCAGGATTGAACAGCTTGGCCCCGACGACACCGACTTCTGGACGCTGCGCATGATTGAGCAACTCACCCAGCCAGTCCGCACGAGTGACCACCACATACGGGTCGAGCATCAGCAGGTATTCACCGCGAGCCTGCTGCGCCGCAAAGTTGCGCGTCGCCGCGAGATTCCCCTGCGGCGGATACGTCAGCACCCTCAACCGGTCGCTGCCCAACTGGGCCATGGCACTCAGCCACTCAAGCGTCTGCGCAGACTCACTGCCGTTGTCGACCAGCAGCAACTCGTACTCGCTGTAGGCGGTTTTCTCCAACAGGCTTTCGACACACCGTTGCAGCACTGACAACTGGTCCTTGCAGACAATGATGATCGACACCAGCGGCCGCTCGGCGTGCAGGTAATCGACACGATTGAGCAAGGTAAAACTGCCCTGGCGAATCTCATGGGCAATATTCAATCGCTGAAGATGTGCCTCCAACACTTGCGGATTGAGTTCAATGACGTCGGGCAGCGCCAGCCACTGTGCCAGGCCGAGTGTCGACTCCAGCATCACCTCGGCAATATGTTCGACGACCTCCACGCCACTGTCCTCGACCATGCGCCACAGCACATCGTGAGGCGCCAGCTCGCCATAGCTTGAATTGAATCCACCCAGCGCCAGGAATCGCTCACGCTGGAACGCCAGGGATCGCCCGACATAGGGATAACTGCGCATCAGGTCCAGGTTGAAATCCGGCTTGAAGACCGGGTCTGCCGACTCACCGTCGCGCAATCCGCCTTCGTCGCCATACACACACAATGCGCTCGGTGACGCACTGACGCGCTCGGCCAGCAGCAACAGCGCCGGCTCCACCAGACGATCGCCGGCACGCAGCACATAGAACCAGTCAACCCCGTCGAGCTGCGCCAGCAATGCGTTGAGCTGCGCGCACCAATCCTCCTGCAACGGCAGGTTGAACACCCGCTCTTCGAGCTGCGCTTCGGTACAGGCGCTGGACAACACCAGGATCAGCTCTGGCGCATAGAGCTGTCCGGCAAGGCTTTTAAGGGTGAGATCCAGGTTGGCACGACTGGACTGATCATCGATGATGATCGGGACGATTTTCGGTTGCCGCGACCAACCGGCGACGGTTTCCGGCAACAGATGTCGCTGAGTCTCACTGAGTGTGCGACACGCCAGCCATTGCGTGTACAGCTGGGAAAAACTCTCGCTGGCGATACCCACCCGATATTCCTGGCTGGCCTGGCGATTCCCCAGCGTCCGACTCAGGGGCAACTCCTCCCAGATTCGCGGCGCCTCTTCGGCACGACTCAGTGGCAGGAAACGAACCCAGCCTCCCGCCGGTGCATCCTCGCCACCACGAACCTTGAGCATTTGCACCAGCCAGTGCTTTTCCAGCTCCGCCGCATCTTTCATCGGCTGCTGACGAATCAAACGCTCCGGATGCAAGCGCTCGACGCTCAACACGTAGTTGAGCTGAGCCATGTTGCCCCGGCGCATCAGGCAGATGTACAAGGCCAGATCGAGCGACGCGACAAAGCAATGGCCAGGTTGAGTCAAGGCCGGCATCAGTTCCTGCACATCCTTGCGGCGGAACAGCGCACTGCTGAAACCACCGAGGAAGTTGACCGGGAAGCTCTCGAAAATCGCCAGCAGGTCATCGCCCTTGAATATCCCGCACTCCGGCGACAGTGTGCTGTTCTCCAGACGTGATGGCAGCGGGTGATCATCCGCATCCCAGAACACGCGCTGGGCCAGCACCAGATTGATGTCCGCCTGCTCGGTCAGGACCTGCGCCTGGCGCTCGATACACGCAGGCGACAGCTGATCGTCATCACAGAGAAACTTGATGTACTCGCCCTTTGCCTCGCCCAGGCACGCCTGCAGATTGCCGACAAACCCCAGCGTCTGCGGGTTTCGCACATACCGCACGCGCTCTGCTGCATCGCCCGTCAGCGACTCGACAACCTGCCGGATCTCATCGCCGCGACTGTCGTCGCACACAATGATTTCGAGGTTGGCGTAATGCTGGACCAGGGCACTGCGCAGAGCCTGAGCAAAGAAGCGTGGATTGAAGGCGGGAATGACGAGGCTGACTAACGGGACTGGATTCACGGCGGGGCTCTCAAGCGGCGGACGCTCACCCGGTCGGGTGAGCCCCTGAAACCGCTGAAAAAAGGCGATTGGTATTCGGCGGTTTACGACCGGGCGCTTTCGCGCCAGGCCCCCTTAGATCTTGTTGAACAGACCCAGCTGACTGATTTTGCTGAACGCCAGTTGCGCGGCCTGCAACATGGTTTGCTGCAACGTCAGACGGGTCATGACTTCGGCCGGATCAGAGTCGCGGATAGCCGACTGGCTGGTGGTGTTGGCCAGGACGAGACTCTGGTTGGTTGTCGTCTGATCATCCAGGGCCTGACCGCGCACGCCCACCGCAGTGATTGCCGAGCCCACCTGCGCCGAAGCGGTGTCCAGGTTGCCCAAGCCCGACGCGACGGCCGCCTGCATTTTTTGCAAGGCGACCGGATTGTTATCCGCCGGGGTATTCAACGCAGCCTGCAACTGCCCCAAAGTGTCCAGAACGTTCTGGGTCTGGTGGTTGTTAGACTGAACAACAAACTGATCGCCGGCTGCCGGAGTACCGCCGAGCGTAAACGTAACCCCTGCAGTTGTCGCCGTAGAACCGGCCATGGTGCCCGAAGACACGGGCTTGCTGGTCGCCGTGATCGGCGATGCATAAAGATCGTAAGCCGTGGCACTGGTGAACTTGAGAATCGCGCCGCCAGTCGGGAAGGTGCTGTTATAGGCAGTCGGGTTGCTCGTGGTTGCACCGGAAATCACTGCCGTGGACGGGTTACCCGGGCTACGCGAAGCGCTGATGGTGTCGGGCTTGACCGCCAACTGGAAGCTGTGGCCGGCGATCACTGTGTCTGGAACGGTATCACCAGGCTTCAGATTGATGTTCAGCGTCAGGTCCACACCGCGGAAGCTGACCGTCTGGTTAGAGGCGTCCTTATTGCTGATCACACCGTTCTGGCTGGCCTCGGCAGTGACATCGTTACCCAGCGCATCAGTGATCTGCAGCTGGGTGCTGCTGACAAAATTCACGGTGTAAGGTTGACCGGCGGTGAACTTGGAATCGAACGTTCCGGTGTTGCTGATCTGGCCGCTGGACAGCGTCACCCGACCGTCATCCACCGCAGGTGCGGTCATGGTGGTCAGAGAGCGGCTGGTGTTGCTCGCCTTCTGGAAGGCATCCCAACCAGTGATGTTGCTGGCAACCGACATGGAGTCGCCGATGGCCAGGTTCACGTCGGACTGGTCACCGTTGTAGCTGTAGGTGCCATCGGAGTTTGCCGTGTACGGAGGCGTACTGGTTTTGGAGCCGGCGAACAGGTAGTTACCGTTGGCATCCTGACTGTTCATGAGGCCCAACACCTGGCTCTGGATCTGCCCCAGCTCCTGGGCCGCAGCCTTACGGTCCGCATCGGTCTGCGTGCCGTTGCTGGCGCCCAGCGCGAGTTCCTTGGCCCGCTGCAAGGCGGTGCCAATCGCGCTCAACGCGGTTTCGGACTGACTGTATGCGCCCTTGAGACTGCTGATGTTGCCGGCGTACTGATCGAGCATTGCGCTCTGCTGGCCGAGCTGAAGCAAGCGCGCAGCACCAATCGGATCATCGGCGGCGGTATTGACCTTGGTCAGGCTGCTCGCTTCGGCACTGGTCTTGATTGCATTGTTGTAATTACGCTGATAGTTGGCAGCGGTCGTTTCGTAATACTGGGCGGTAGAAATGCGCATGAATTACGACTCCTTAAATACTGTTGATCAGCGTGCTGAAAGTTTCCTGTGCAGCCTTGATGATCTGCGATGAGGCTGTGTAGTACTGCTGGTATTTCACCAGGTTGCCGGACTCTTCATCGAGGTTGACACCCGACAGGGCATCGCGGGCATTCTTGGCACCGGTCAGAATCACCGTGGCGGCATCGCCGTCAGACTTGGCCTGAGCCGCCTGGGCGCCAACGTTGGACACCAGTTTGCCGTAGGCGTCCGAGAGGCTGAGCCCCTTGCTCACCGAGCCGGTATCCACCGTTTGCTTGGTCTGTAAACCGACCAGGGCGGTGCCGTTGCGGTTGTCCGAAGAGTTGGCACCGACCAACGAAATACTGAAGCTCTCACCGTCAGCGGGCGAACCATTGACCGTTGTTTGAACCGAGAAGGTCTTCTGCACTGGCGGCACGACCGAGTTGTCCATGATCGCAGCACCCGTGCTATCGACCATGTTCACTTGCAGGTTCAGGGTATTGCTTTGACCGGGAACGATGGTGCCCGAGCCCATGAGCCCGCCCTTGGCGTCGAAAAGCTTGTAACCCTGGGTCCCGGCACCGGCAGGATCGAACACCACTTTGACCGGCGTCGAATACTTGAGCCCGGTTTGCAGGTCGGCATTGGCCGCTGGATTGTAGATATCCAGGGTGCTGGTCAACGTCGGCTGGGTATAGGTGCCTTTGTTGTTGGCACTGGCGACACCACTCAGAGGCGCAGCCGCGGCGAGCTTCTTCGGATCGGTGATCACCGTCTGGATATCACTGGCACCGCTGCGGGTCGGCGTCACCTTGAAAGTGTCGCCGGCGCTCATGGCACCGCCGCCATTGAGCGTCATGCTGAAGCCGTCGATCACCGGAGCCGGTGTGGTGGTGGTGCTGAAGGCGCCCATGTTGGTGCCGTCGGAGCGCGTAACGCTGTAGTTCGTGGCGCTGGTGAAGGTCACCTTATAATCGCTGGTGGTCAGCTTGCCCGTGTCGTTGATAGTGACATTGAGGTTGCCGGAACCGGCGCTGTTACCCGCCTGGGCAATGCTGCGCTGCGAGATCAGCGTGGCACTGTTTATGTTGTTGAAGATCGCCGAACCAAAGTCGCCGTTCTGGTCGATGCCCTGAGCCTGCTGCTGGTTCATCTGATCGGCGACAACCAGTGCCACTCGCCCCAGCTCGTTAATTGCCGGGTTGAGCACTTCGCTGCGATAACTCAGCAAGCCACCCACCTGACCGGTCGTCACCACCGACGTAATATCGATGACGCTCGAGCCACGATTCAACTGGAGTGTCGACTGAGTCGGATCAGTCTTGCCCGGTACGGTTTCCAGGGTATTAGTGGTGCCGCCCATCACCAACGGCTGACCGCTGCCGATGTAGACGTCGTAGTTGGTGCCGCGCTCGACAACCTGGGCACCGACCAGGTCGGAAAGCTGGCGGACCGCCTCGTTACGCTTGTCGAGCAGGTCGCTCGGGCCACTGCTGTTGCTGGTGTTGCTACCCGCTGTTTGAGAAATCTGCTGGTTGTACTGGGCGATCGTGGTCGCCAGTTTATTGACCTGGGATGCCATGTCCGCGAGGTTGGAGTTGATGCCGGTGTTCTGGTCGGTCAACTGCTTGGAAATCGAGTTGAAGCGATCGCTCAGGGCCTTGGCATTGGTCATCACCGATTGGCGGGACGCATCATCGGTAGGCTTGGTCGCGACCGCTTGCAGGGACGTGAAGAACTTCTGCAGTGAGCCACTGAGGCCGGTGTTGCTGTCGGACAGCATCGTGTCGACCGGCGTAACCTGCCCCAGATAGGACGATGCCTGGCCGTTAAGCGAAGTGCTGGTCTGCAACTGGGTGTCGAGGTAGGCGCTATACACACGACGCACGTCAGCCAGGGTCGTGCCCGTGCCGATGAATACGTTATTGCCGTACTGAATCGAGGCCTTGCTGCTCTGCACGGTTTGCTGACGCGAATAGCCGGCCGTATCAACGTTGGCAATGTTGTTGCCGGTCACCGCCAAAGACGATGAGGCCGCATTCAACCCCGACATCCCGATATTGAGCAAACTCATGATTCAGACCTTATACCTTATGCCTATAAAGGCGTCGTGGAAGAGCCCGCCGCAGCGTAGTTCTGGTAACTCTTCATCTGCTTGGCTATCTGCGAAATCTTGCGGGCGTAGCCCGGGTCGGTTGCATACCCGGCCTTTTGCAACTCGCGTACAAACTGTTCTGGGTTATCGGCCGACTTCACAACATCTTGATAGCGATTATTGGTTTGCAGCAATGTCACAAGGTCATGGAAGCTGTCCTTGTAAGAGGCATAGGAACGGAACTCGGCCGTCTCCTTGACCATCTCGCCATTCCTGAATTCGCTGGTGATCGCCCGCGCCGAATCGCCCGTCCAACTGCTGCCGGCCTTGATGCCGAACAGGTTATGACTGCTGCTGCCATCCTGGGCACGCATGACCGATTTACCCCAACCGGTTTCCAGGGCTGCCTGGGCCACCAGATAACGCGGATCGACGCCAATGCGGTCGGCGGCTTCCTTGGCCATCGGCATCATCGTATTGACGAATTCGTCGGCAGAGCTGAAGGCTTTCTTCGCCGGCGCCAGCGGAATTTGAGCCATGGCACGACCATAAATCTGCATCCGCCCGCTCGATCCCGAATCCGTTTGCGAGGCCAGCCAATCGCCATTGAACAGCGGACCGGAGCCGGTCTTCATGCCTTGAGGCGCCTGGATGTTGTTGAGCGCCGTTGCGCTGGTCGCAGCGGTCGTCGATGCCGACGGCACCAGGCCGGCGAGCAAGCGATCCGCGAGTTTCGGCGGCAGCGCCAGACGACGCTGATTGAGCATCGCCACGTCATTGCGGTGCCCATCGAGCGATTGCTGCGGCGGATTGACCGCACGCGACGCCCACAACGGCCGCTGGCCATTGAGCCGAGACAACGGCCCGTCGGTGCCCACCGTACCGGCAGCCACCGGCGTTGATACTGCCGCTTTCGCTGCTTCCTGCTTGGCCGCAGACATTGCCGCCGCCTCGCCCGGCGCCAGCGGTTTGTTCTTCGACATCTGGCGCATCAGCACGTCGGCCAGACCGATACCATGACCCTGACGAGACATGGAAACCGCCAACTGCTGGTCGTACATTTCCTGGTACTGCTTGGCCGCAGGCGTGTTGAGCGGATTGTCCTTGCCCAGGGTCTCGGTGGCCGAGCGCATGGACTTGAGCATCTCGCCGAGGAACAGCGACTCGAACTCCTGCGCCACCTTGCGCATGTTCGCATCGCTGTTCTTGTCACCGACCTTGAGCTGGTTAAGCCGGTTCAGGTCCGAGTACGACCCCGAATCGCCGCTGCTGACCAACCCGCTCTTGTGAAGATCCATGTTCGCCATATCAGATCACGATCAGGTCGGCTTGCAGGGCGCCAGCCTGCTTCAATGCTTCAAGGATCGCCATCAAGTCACCCGGCGCCGCGCCGACCTGATTCACCGCACGGACAATCTCGTCCAGCGTGGTACCAGGGCCAAACTTGAACATCGGCTTGGCTTCCTGTTGAGCATTGACCCGGGAACGCGGCACGACGGCGGTCTGACCGTTGGACAAAGGTCCTGGCTGACTGACAATCGGGTCTTCGGTGATGGTTACGGTCAGGCTGCCATGAGTCACGGCGGCGGGTGAAACCTTGACGTTCTGGCCGATCACGATAGTGCCGGTCCGCGAGTTGATGATGACCTTGGCCACCGCCTGACCCGGATCGACTTCGAGGTTTTCCAGGATCGACAAGTAGTCGACGCGCTGGCTCGGATCGAGCGGCGCGGTGACGCGAATCGAACCGCCATCAATCGCCTGTGCAACACCAGGGCCGAGCATGTTGTTGATCTTGTCGACCACGCGCTTGGCGGTGGTGAAGTCGGAGCGATTGAGGTTCAGGGTCAGGCTGTTGCCCTGATTGAAACCGCTCGGCACCGAACGCTCGACCGAAGCACCACCCGGGATGCGACCGGCCGACGGAACGTTGACGGTAATCTTCGAACCGTCGCGACCTTCAGCATCAAAACCACCGACCACCAGGTTGCCCTGGGCGATCGCATAGACGTTACCGTCGATACCCTTGAGCGGCGTCAGCAGCAAGGTGCCGCCACGCAGGCTCTTGGAGTTGCCGATCGAGGATACGGTGATGTCGACCTGCTGACCCGGCTTGGCAAACGCCGGCAAATCGGCACTGACCGACACTGCCGCGACGTTCTTCAACTGCACGTTGCCAGAGCCGGCCGGCACCTTGATGCCGAACTGCGAGAGCATGTTGTTGAAGGTCTGCAGGGTGAACGGGGTTTGCGTGGTCTGGTCACCCGTGCCGTTAAGCCCGACGACCAGGCCGTAGCCGATCAATTGGTTGGAACGCACGCCCGAAATACTGGCGATGTCCTTCAACCGCTCGGCCTGAACGCCGAGGGAGGTGGACAGCAACAACACGGCCGCCATCAGGTGCTTGAAATTAAACATGAGTCGTTTCATCACCTAGAAAGGGAACAGCGGGCTTAGGAAGAAACGGTCGAACCAGCCTGGCTGACTCGCGTCGGCAAACGAACCGGTGCCCGAATAGGTGATCCGTGCATCAGCGATACGCGTCGACGGCACCGTGTTATCGGTAGCGATATCGTCTGCCCGGACCAGACCGGCAATGCGCACCAGCTCATCACCGGTGTTGAGGGTCATCCACTTCTCGCCACGCACGGCAATGATGCCGTTGGGCAGCACGTCGGCAACGGTGACGGTGATCGAACCGACCAGACTGTTGCCCTGCCCTGCCTTGCTGTCGCCCTTGGTGGCGCGGTCACCGTTGTAATTGGCACCCAGACTCAGCGGACTGTTGGCGGCCGGGGTGCCACCAAACAACGAGGTCAGACCGATTCCGGCCTTGCTGGTCTTGTCCACCTGGGAGTTGGCGTTTTTACTGGCCTGGGTCTTCTCGTTCAGGGTGATGGTGATGATGTCACCGACCCGGAACGCCTTGCGGTCGCTGTACAGGTTCTGCTCGAAACCGGCCTGATAGATCGAGCCGTTGTTCGCCGCTGCAGGCAGCGGTGTACGAGGCAACACGGGCGCGTAGTACGGGTCATTGGGCTTCGGCGTCGGACCGACGCAGCCCGCGAGCACGGCGATCCCACTCAATGCGAGAACAGATACAAAGCGATTCATGACCCTACCTCACGGTGTTGCAGGCGGCTTCATGCCGCCTCATAGACTTGATTACAGATTCTGCGTTACGAACGAGAGCATCTGGTCGGCGGTAGAAATCACCTTGGAGTTCATCTCGTAAGCGCGTTGAGTGGTGATCATGTTGACCATCTCTTCAACGGTGCTGACGTTGGAGGTTTCCAGGGTGTTCTGCAGCGTGGTACCAAAACCGTTCAGGCCCGGCGTACCGATTTGCGGCGCGCCACTGGCGGCGGTTTCCTGGAACAGGTTGTTGCCCATCGCCTGCAGACCGGCCGGGTTGATGAAGTCGGCGGTTTGCAGGTTGCCGATCACTTGCGCGGCAGCAGCGCCTGGAACGGTGATCGACACGGTGCCGTCACGACCGACGGTGAAGGTCTGTGCATTGTTCGGAATGACGATGGCCGGTTCCAGGGCAAAGCCGCTGGCGTTGACGATCTGGCCATTGGAGTCCAGGTGGAACGTACCGTCACGGGTGTAGGCGGTGGTGCCATCCGGCTGCAGGATCTGGAAGAAACCGCGACCGTCGACCGCCATGTCCAGCGGTTGGTCGGTGGTTTGCAGGCTACCGGCGGTGAAGTTTTTCTGAGTGCCGACAATGCGCACACCGGTACCCAATTGCAGACCCGACGGCAGTGCGCTGTCCTGGGTCGACTGGGCGCCTGGCTGACGCTTGATCTGGTACAACAAGTCCTGGAACTCGGCACGGTCACGCTTGAAACCCGTGGTCGATACGTTTGCCAGGTTGTTGGAAATAGTCGTCAGGTTGGTGTCCTGGGCGGACAGACCTGTTTTGGCAACCCATAGAGCCGGAAGCATTCAATTCTCCTCGTGCGCCTGTTTTACGGCGCGACGTTCTGATAATTAGCTGATCTGCAAGACCCGAGCCATGGCCTGGTCGTCGTCTTTGGCGGTGTTCATCATCTTGATGTGCAGCTCGAATTGCTTGGACAAGGCCAACACCGAAGTCATCTCTTCAACGGCATTGACGTTGCTCGACTCAAGGAAGCCCGACACCAGTTGCACATTGGCATCGACCGGTGCCGGCTTGCCGTCTGCGGTGTTGATCGAACCGTCCAGCCCCTTGGTCATGTTCTTGATGTCCGGGTTGACCAGCTTGATGCGGTCGATTTCTGCGATGACGCGCGGACCTTCACCCATTGACCGAATGCTGATGGTGCCGTCCTGGCCGACTTCGATTTTCTGCTCGGGCGGCACGGCAATCGGGCCACCGTTGCCCATGACCGGCATGCCGTTGCCGGCGCGCAACACGCCCAAGGCGTCGACATTCAGGCTGCCGGTGCGCACATAGCTTTCACCACCGCTCGGATTCTGTACGGCAATCCAGCCGCTGCCCTGAACCGCTACATCAAGGTCGCGACCGGTTTCAATCATCGCGCCTGGAGAGAAGTCGGTGGCCGGACGTTCGGACAGGGCAAACGCTCGCGCCGGAAAGCTGTCGCCAAACACCGGCATCGACCGCGCCTGCTCCAGGTCTTTCTGAAAACCGTTGGTGGAGATGTTCGCCAGGTTGTTGGCATGAGCCTTTTGCGCCAGTGCGTTCTGGCTGGCGCCGGTCATTGCCACATAAAGGTACTTGTCCACAGTCTTTCCTCTGCATGTCGGACGTTTGCCGCCCACCGCTGTACTGTTGAGCCTCAAGCAATTTGCAGACCAACTTTCACGCAGGGGTTCGAAGCCCTATAAACAAAGGACTTGAGAGGAATTGGAGGAGAATGGGCAATGGCATCAAAGACGAAAAACCGGCGCGGTTATGCCGCTTACGGCAAGTGTCGGCCTTTTACACGCGACACATTCACCGTGGCGAGGGAGCTTGCTCCCGCTGGGCTGCAAAGCAGCCCCAAAAACAACAATGAAGTTCCAGCAGGCATTACCCGCCGACGGAAGTTGCGGCCGCTTCGCGCCCGAGCGGGAGCAAGCTCCCTCGCCACAAAGAGCTCGTCCATCACAGGCTATGCGCCCGGTTCTTTACCGACTTCGTATTCACGCAGTTTGTTGGCGATGGTGGTATGAGAAACCCCGAGGCGCTTGCCCAACAGGCGACTGCTCGGGTACTCGGAATACAACCGCTCCAGCACCGCCTTTTCGAAACGCCCGACAATCTCGTCCAGCCCGCCTTCCAGCGAGAAATCCCCCAGAGGCTGGCGCACGCCGTAATCCGGCAGGCGAATATGCTCCGCCTTGACCGTGCCGCCGTCACACAGCGAAACCGCCTGAAACAGCACGTTCTCCAACTGCCGGACATTGCCCGGCCAGTGGTAATGACTGAGCCGCTCCATCGCCGCCGGTGCCAGCTTCGGTAGTGGACAACCAATCTGCCGACTGGCCTGATCGAGAAAGTGCTCGACCAGCGGCGTCAGACCGTCGAGGCATTCACGCAGCGGCGGGATGTGCAGCGAAAGCACATTCAATCGATGGTAAAGATCCTGACGGAATTCACCGCTGGCACACAGTTCAGACAAATCGACCTGGGTGGCGCAGATCACCCGCACATCCAGGTAAACCTCTTCATCGCTGCCGACCCGGCGGAAGCAACCGTCCTGCAAGAACCGCAGCAATTTCACCTGCAAGCGCGGACTCATTTCCCCGACACCATCGAGAAACAGCGTACCGCCCGCCGTCAGTTCCAGCAGCCCGAGCTTGCCTTCGGCGCGCGCCCCTTCGAACGCCCCTGGGCCATAACCGAACAGCTCGGTCTCGGCCATCGATTCTGGTAACCCGGCACAGTTGAGCGCCATCAACGGCGACTGTCCACGCGGGCTGGCCAGATGGCAGGCGCGCGCCAACAGTTCTTTACCGGTGCCAGTCTCGCCCTCGATCAGCAGTGGCGCATCCAGTGGCGCCATGCGCCGCGCTTCACGCACCACCGCGGCCATGACTTTGGAGCTCTGGAAAATGCTGTCGAAACCGCGCAACTCCTGCTTGCGCACGTTATAGATGCGTTCGCCGACCCGGTCCGCCCGGTGCAACGTCAGCACCGCACCAGCCATGGCCTCGCTGTCGTCATGCTCCGATTGCAACGGCGCGATATCGGCGAGGAACACGTCGCCTTTGACCTTGACCCGCAAGCCATTGATCCGCGATTTATTGGCGCGAACCAGCTCCGGCAGATCGAAGTCCTCGGCATACCGCGACAAGGGAATCCCCGGCACCTCGTCCACCCGCACCCCGAGCAATTGCGCGGCGGCACGGTTGGCCGCGACGATCGAGCCGCCCATGTCGATCGACAGCACCGGAAACTCCAGCGCGCCGAGCAAGGCGTTCAGCTCCATGTGCCGACGCTCGCTGGGCATCAGCCCTACGCGCTTGACGCCAAACACACCGGTGATGGCCTCGAACTTCGGACGCAGTGCCTGGAACTGAAGGTTGATCAGGTTCGGGCAATGCAGATAGATCGCGTTGCCATGCTCGCCGCCGACCTCACCCCGGGCGACGTTGATCCCGTACTCCACCAGCAGGTTGAGAATGTCGCGCAGGATACCGATGCGGTTCTGGCAGTGGACTTTGATACGCATATAAAGGCCCGAACGGTGGTAAATGAGGCGCATGGCGAGGATTTTTCTGCCGAGGCGCAAAGTTTGTTGTCAAGATTATGTGACAGCCCAGGGCCTTTTAAAACCAGAAAATCTCAATACCTACGCCACAGCCGCCCATCCGTAACGAATACTTTACGAAAATCAGGGAATTCTCCTACGCGCAACGCTCCAAACCTGCTGCAAGGTCGCACACTTCGGGTTATCTCTAGGTCCATAGGCAACAGACATAACAAGAACGTATCCCTTTGCAGGAGAGCAGCATGAAGCAGACGCAATACGTGGCCCGCGAGCCCGATGCGCAAGGTTTTATTCACTACACCGCTGAAGAACATGCAGTGTGGAACACGCTGATCACTCGCCAGCTGAAAGTGCTCGAGGGTCGTGCGTGCCAGGAATACATGGACGGCATCGAAAAACTCGGCCTGCCCCATGACCGCATTCCGCAACTCGACGAAATCAACAAAGTCCTCGGCGAGACCACTGGCTGGCAAGTTGCCCGGGTACCGGCGCTGATTCCATTCCAGACCTTCTTTGAATTACTGGCCAGCAAGCAGTTTCCGGTCGCGACCTTTATTCGTACTCGCGAAGAACTGGATTACCTGCAAGAGCCGGACATTTTCCACGAGATCTTTGGGCACTGCCCGCTGCTGACCAACCCTTGGTTCGCCGAATTCACCCACACCTACGGCAAACTCGGCCTACAGGCTTCCAAGGAAGAACGCGTTTATCTGGCGCGCCTGTACTGGATGACCATCGAGTTTGGCCTGGTCGACACCCCGCAAGGCAAACGCATCTACGGCGGCGGCATCCTCTCCTCGCCGAAAGAAACCGTGTACAGCCTGTCCGGCGAACCGGAGCATCAAGCCTTTGATCCGCTGGAAGCGATGCGCACGCCGTATCGCATCGACATCCTGCAACCGCTGTACTTTGTCCTGCCGAACCTCAAGCGCCTGTTCGATCTGGCCCACGAGGACATCATGGGCATGGTCCAGCAAGGCATGCAGCTGGGTCTGCACGCACCCAAGTTTCCGCCTAAACCCAAGGCGGCCTGAGAGCGCCGCAGTCGCGGCAACCTTGCAAATGCCCGTAAAAAGTAACAACGTCTAACAAGAACCGAATTCAGGAATAAACCATGAACGCTCTGAACCAAGCCCATTGCGAAGCCTGCCGTGCCGATGCCCCACAAGTCAGTGACGAAGAACTGCCGGTACTGATCAAGCAGATCCCTGACTGGAACATCGAAGTTCGCGATGGCGTGATGCAGCTGGAAAAAGTCTTCCTGTTCAAGAATTTCAAATTCGCCCTGGCCTTTACCAACGCCGTGGGTGAAATCTCCGAGGCCGAAGGCCACCACCCAGGCCTGCTCACCGAGTGGGGCAAAGTCACCGTGACCTGGTGGAGCCACTCGATCAAAGGCTTGCACCGCAACGACTTCATCATGGCCGCGCGCACTGACGAAGTGGCCAAAGACGCCGAGGGCCGCAAATAATGCATTTCGACGCCATCGGCCGAGTACCCGGCGACCCGATTCTCGGCCTGATGGAGGCCTATGCGCAGGACAGCAATCCGTGCAAGTTCGACCTTGGCGTGGGCGTCTACAAGGACGCCCAGGGCCTGACCCCGATTCCGCAGTCGGTGAAACTCGCCGAACTGCGCCTGGTGGATCGTCAGACCACCAAGACCTACATCGGCGGTCACGGTGACCCGGCTTTCGGCAAAGTGATCAATGAGCTGGTGCTCGGCGCCGATTCCACGCTGATCGCCGAGCAGCGAGCCGGCGCGACCCAAACCCCGGGCGGCACCGGCGCCTTGCGCCTGAGCGCCGACTTCATTGCGCACTGCCTGCCGGGGCGTGGCATCTGGCTGAGCAACCCGACCTGGCCGATTCACGAAACCATCTACGCCACTGCCGGCCTCAAGGTCAGCCACTATCCGTACGTGGGCAGCGACAATCGCCTCGATGTCGAAGCGATGCTGGCGACCCTGAACCTGATTCCCAAGGGCGATGTGGTGCTGCTGCACGCCTGCTGCCACAACCCGACCGGTTTCGACCTGTCCCACGATGACTGGCGCCGAGTGCTGGAGGTGGTTCGCAGCCGCGAACTGCTGCCACTGATCGACTTCGCTTATCAGGGTTTTGGCGATGGTCTGGAGCAGGACGCCTGGGCGGTGCGGTTGTTTGCCGCCGAGCTGCCCGAGCTACTGATCACCAGTTCCTGCTCGAAAAACTTCGGTCTGTACCGCGACCGCACCGGTGCACTGATCGTCTGCGCGAAGGATGCCGAAAAGCTGGTGGATATCCGCAGCCAATTGGCCAACATCGCCCGCAACCTGTGGTCGACACCACCGGATCACGGCGCCGCCGTGGTGGCAACCATCCTCGGCGACCCGGAGCTGAAACAGCTGTGGGCCGATGAAGTGGAAGCCATGCGTTTGCGCATCGCGCAGTTGCGCTCGGGCCTGGTGGAAGCGCTGGAGCCACACGGTTTGGGTGAACGCTTCGCGCATATCGGCGTGCAACGCGGGATGTTTTCCTACACCGGTTTGACGCCGGCGCAGGTGAAAAACCTGCGGGAGAATCACAGCGTGTACATGGTCAGCTCCGGTCGTGCCAACGTCGCCGGGATTGATGCGACACGTCTGGATTTGCTGGCGCAAGCTTTCGCTGACGTCTGCAAGTAAATCCCTGGCAGGCTCCTTGTGGCGAGGGAGCTTGCTCCCGCGGGACTGTCAGATATTTTGTGTGCGGGCCGGTAACGGCCTGCCGTCAGGCAGGCCGTGCTTTTACCAGGTCGGCCTGATAAATCGATCTCCGTACAGAATCGCAAATTGATTCATCGCGCTTTTCCAGTCATGTGCCGCTGAGCCCCAGTTTGCGGTGATATTGCGTAGCCCAAGCCAGATCAGTTTCGTTGCCGCATCGTCGGTCGGGAAGTGGCCGCGGGTCTTGATGATCTTGCGCAGCTGAGCGTTGATGCTCTCAATGGCGTTAGTCGTGTAGATCACTTTTCGGATCGCCGGCGGGAACACGAAAAATGGAATCACACGATCCCAAGCGCGGCGCCAAGCCGCCACTACCGTCGGATACTGCTTGCCCCATGGCCCGTTTTCAAACGCATCCAGCGCCTGCTCAGCCGCTTCGGCGGTGACTGCCTGATAGATCGGTTTGAGCGCCTTGGCCAGTTCGCGGCGTTTATCCCA
This sequence comes from Pseudomonas helvetica, assembly GCF_039908645.1. Taxonomy (NCBI): domain Bacteria; kingdom Pseudomonadati; phylum Pseudomonadota; class Gammaproteobacteria; order Pseudomonadales; family Pseudomonadaceae; genus Pseudomonas; species Pseudomonas helvetica. Next base: position 1,858,630 of record NZ_CP150917.1, on the reverse strand, counting down.
GGCTGCGTAATCAAGACTGTTGCGGATCAGATGGACAACGCATGTTTGCAGTGTCGTGTCTGGAAATACGGCGTTGAGCGCTTCTGGCATGCCTTTAAGGCCATCGGTCACAGCAATCAACACGTCTTCGACGCCGCGTGTCTTGAGGTCGTTGAACACCTTCATCCAGAATTTGGCGCCCTCGGTATTTTCTATCCAAATGCCGAGAATATCGCGTGTTCCGTCAGGCAAAACACCTAGGGCCAAGTAGATCGCCTTGTTGCGAACCAGCCCCTCTTCGCGGATTTTGACCCGTAGAGCATCGAAAAAAATCACCGGGTACATCGGCTCCAAAGGCCGCTGTTGCCATGCACCGATCTCTGCCATGACCTCGTCGGTTACCGAGCTGATGAAGTCGGGAGAAACGTCAGTACCGTACTGCTCTGAAAGAAACGCACGGATCTCTCTGACAGTCATTCCACGGGCATACATGGCGATGATCTTGTCATCGAACCCGGTGTAGCGGCGCTCGTGTTTGGGAATCAGGATAGGGGAAAAACTGCCGTCCCGGTCGCGAGGAATATCCAGTCGGAGCGGGCCGTCGCCGGTTAGAACCGTCTTGCCGCTTTTGCCGTTGCGCTGATTGGTTTCATCCTCTGGACGCTGCGCGCCCGGCGGATAGCCCAAGTGATGCCCGAGCTCAGCACTCAGGGCTCGCTCGATCAAAGCCTTCTTGAACGCCGCAGACGCGTCCTCGATGGCTTCAGCGGTCATCGGTCCATCGGTGAATTGCTCGAGCAGCTCTTTCGGGATTTTCGGCAGCTCTCGCAACGCAGGTTTCTTTTTGGTTGGCATACATGCACCTCTTGCTCATGTTATGCCCGAACACAAAATTTCTGACACCCCCGCTCCCGCTCGAGCACGCAGTGGTCGAAAAGCCTGCATTCGAGCTTTAACTGAACAAACTCATTACCTTACTTTTGGGGCTGCTCCGCAGCCCAGCGGGAGCAAGCTCCCTCGCCACAAATGCTTCAAAGCACGGGTACCGCATGCGGCCATCCGTCGCAACAAAGGGAGATAAAAGTCTTTCTGTCATCTCCCCTGCTGTATCCTGCCCAGGCTTTTTAAAAGCGCGGATCTACACAGCGATTTAAAAACAGACCTTGCGAGGAGCAACCAACATGCACGAGATTCCTAATCTCCCCTTCCCAAGCCTGCACGAAACTGCGCAGACAACCCCGCAACAAGCCGGTGCCCATAAGCCCGAGCCGAAAGAAGCCACTGGCAGCCGCAAGGCCGACAGCGAAGACTGAAAAAAGCACTACCCAGACCGTGTGGAAAGCGCTAACTCATGCGCTTTCCACACAGCCTGAACCAAGGACCCGCACATGAGCGACACCTTCACCGAAAGCCAGGCCAGCGTACTGATCGGCACTGCCGAAAAGATGATCGATGTCTGGAACCGCCTGACACCCGAGAAGCAAGCCCTGCTCCTGACCCGCTTCGGCAGCCAGGAAAACGCCCTCGCCGCACTGGTAACCACGCAACTGGTCGCACCTGCCAAATCCTGATTCCGGCCAGGCAACACAACGATCGACACCCGGCACCAATTTCTCCCCCTCTGCGCATCCAACCACCGGTATCATAAGCAGCCTATCTATCCTGCTGTCCCGTGGACCCATTCCCATGCCAGATCCTCAGCGCCCCATGGCGGTCACGCTGCAAGTCGTTTCCATCGTCCTGTTTACCTTCATCGGCTATCTGAATATCGGCATCCCCTTAGCCGTGTTGCCGGGTTACGTGCACAGCGACCTGGGCTTTGGCGCGGTGATCGCGGGCCTGGTGATCAGTGTGCAATACCTCGCCACCCTGCTCAGCCGCCCGTACGCAGGACGGATCATCGACAACCAGGGAAGCAAACGCGCGGTAATGATCGGCCTGGCGGGCTGCGGCTTGAGCGGCGTGTTTATGCTGCTGTCGGCCTGGACGCAAAACCTGCCGACCTTGAGCCTGATCAGCCTGCTGATCGGCCGACTGGTACTGGGCAGTGCCGAAAGCCTGGTCGGTTCGGGATCGATTGGTTGGGGCATCGGTCGGGTCGGCGCAGCGAATACCGCCAAGGTTATCTCCTGGAACGGCATCGCCAGTTACGGTGCGCTGGCGGTCGGCGCACCGCTCGGCGTGCTGCTGGTGCATCACTTGGGGCTGTGGAGCATGGGCGTGAGCATTCTGTTGTTGGCAGCGTTGGGGCTGCTGCTGGCCTGGCCAAAAACCGCGGCGCCGATCGTTGCCGGCGAACGCCTGCCGTTCATGCATGTGCTGGGGCGGGTGCTGCCCCACGGCTGTGGACTGGCGCTGGGCTCGATCGGCTTCGGCACCATCGCCACCTTCATCACCCTGTATTACGCCACCCGACACTGGGACAACGCCGTGCTCTGCCTGAGCCTGTTCGGCGCCTGCTTCATTGGCGCGCGCCTGTTGTTCGGTAACCTGATCAATCGCCTCGGCGGTTTTCGCGTGGCCATTGCCTGCCTGTCGGTCGAAACCCTTGGCCTGTTGCTGTTGTGGCTGGCCCCGGACGCACACTGGGCACTGGCAGGCGCGGCGTTGAGCGGGTTCGGCTTCTCGCTGGTGTTCCCGGCGCTGGGCGTGGAAGCGGTGAATCTGGTGCCCGCCTCCAGCCGTGGCGCGGCAGTCGGCGCTTACTCGCTGTTCATCGACTTGTCATTGGGGATCACCGGGCCGTTGGCGGGCGCCATCGCGGCCGGATTCGGCTTTGCCTCGATCTTCCTGTTCGCCGCCCTCGCCGCGCTGAGCGGTTTGATGCTCAGCTTCTACCTGTACCGGCAATCACCAAAGTATCGTGAAGAGCGCGAAGTGCCCTAGAAGTCGACTTTGCCGCGCCCGGCCTTGATCGAGCCGCGCTTGGTTTTTGACTCCAGCCGACGCTTCTTCGAACCCAGGGTCGGCTTGGTCGGACGACGCTTCTTTTCAACCTTGGTGGCGCTGAGGATCAACTCGGTCAGTCGCGCCAGCGCATCGGCGCGGTTGGCCTCCTGCGTGCGGTACTGCTGGGCCTTGATGATGATCACGCCGTCGCTGGTAATCCGACTGTCACGCAGCGCCAGCAAGCGCTCCTTGTAGAACTCCGGCAAGGATGACGCCGGAATATCGAAGCGCAGGTGCACCGCGCTGGAGACCTTGTTGACGTTCTGCCCACCCGCACCTTGCGCACGAATGGCGGTCAATTCGATCTCGGCATCCGGCAGATGCACGTTGTTGGAAATCACCAGCATGGAAAAGCGTATCCGCGTTAGGAGTGCATCAGGATACCCGAATAGCCTGAAGGAGATTACAGGCTCGTCCCCACAGAGTTTTGTATGAACCCTGAAAACAACAAACCCGGCACATGGCCGGGTTTGTCGTTTCTGCTTTCTGCGTTACTTCACTGCAGAAGCCGCAGCATTCAACGCGTGCTGAGCGCTGCGTTTGTTCTTGATGTTGTAGCAGACCCACATGAACAGGACCCACACCGGAATCGCGTAGACCGAGATCTGGATACCCGGGATCATCAGCATGATGCACAGGATAAAGGCCACGAACGCCAGGCAGATGTAGTTGCCGTACGGGTACCACAGCGCCTTGAACAACGGCGTTTGTTTGGTGCGGTTCATGTGCTGGCGGAACTTGAAGTGCGAGAAACTGATCATCGCCCAGTTGATCACCAGCGTTGCAACCACCAGCGACATCAGCAGTTCCAGCGCGTGCTGCGGGATCAGGTAGTTCATCACCACCGCAACGAACGTTACCGCGGCCGAGGCCAGGATCGAACGCACCGGCACGCCGCGCTTGTCGATCTTCGCCAGGCCTTTCGGGGCGTCGCCCTGTTCAGCCATGCCCAGCAACATGCGGCTGTTGCAGTAGGTGCCGCTGTTGTACACCGACAGCGCAGCAGTCAGCACCACGAAGTTAAGGATGTGCGCCGCGGTCTTGCTGCCCAGCATCGAGAACACCTGAACGAACGGGCTGCCACTATAGGCATCGCCGGACGCATTCAGGCTCACCAGCAAGCTGTCCCACGGAGTCAGCGACAGCAGAACCACCAGGGCGCCGATGTAGAAAATCAGGATCCGGTAGATCACCTGATTGATGGCTTTCGGGATCACGGTTTTCGGCTTGTCGGCTTCTGCTGCGGTGAAACCGAGCATTTCCAGGCCGCCGAAGGAGAACATGATGATCGCCATGGCCATCACCAGACCACTGACGCCATTCGGGAAGAACCCACCGTGTTCCCACAGGTTGCTCACCGAGGCTTGCGGGCCGCCATGGCCGCTGACCAGCAGATAGCTGCCCAGGGCAATCATGCCGACGATCGCCACGACCTTGATGATCGCAAACCAGAACTCAGCTTCGCCAAAGACTTTGACGTTAGCCAGGTTGATCGCATTGATCATCACGAAGAACACTGCAGCCGAGGCCCAGGTCGGGACATCCGGCCACCAGTAGTGCACGTATTTGCCGACCGCAGTCAGTTCCGACATGCCCACCAGGATGTACAGGATCCAGCAGTTCCAGCCCGACAGGAAGCCGGCGAAACCGCCCCAGTACTTGTGCGCAAAGTGGCTGAACGAGCCGGCCACCGGCTCTTCAACGATCATTTCGCCCAGTTGGCGCATGATCATGAAAGCGATGAAGCCACAGATTGCGTAACCGAGAATCATCGACGGGCCGGCCGATTTCAGCACACCGGCAGAGCCCAGGAACAATCCGGTACCGATCGCGCCACCGAGGGCGATCAGTTGAATATGGCGATTTTTCAGGCCGCGTTGAAGCGTACCTGAATGCGAGTTTTGTCCACTCATGAAAAGGGTCTCACGCAAGGTTTGATAATGTTCGTTAAGACGTTGCCGCTCGGATCAGGATCAAGCAGCGCGGATCAAACCCCAGCGCAGGCACCAGGAGTTCAGCGTTTTTTTACCGGTCATGCGTCACCTGTTTGTTTTTATCTGTGACGAAATCGAACCCGACACGCTTGTGGCGCGGCGGAGTTAACAAAGCGGATAGCCTTGAGTTTGCGCAGTTACGCAGGGAGGTCACAGTTAAAACGCGGCGCATTGTACACCTGTAACCCCCTGCTGCCAGACACCGCTGAATCAGCGTGTCGTTTGCCGGGATTGCCTGTGTCCGCCTCGGGGAGCCCGGACGGCTGCAAAAAAAGGCTCAGACCTTTGCGGGTCGTTGACGGGGACGATGGAAAAATCGTCCCTCGAAGAGAGATGGAGATGACTCACGGCGTTCATTGCGCCTCCTTCTTGTTATGCACCTGCACGACAGGCATGGGCGCATCTCACCGCTGAAACCGTCTTGAAACAAGCGGACCAGAGCCCTGCAAACCGTATGACCGAGCGCCAACCGGAAGCTTTTCCTTACAGCCCTCACTGCAACCCGAATCCATGGCGCAGAACGCGGCTTTTCGTAAAGCTTCCTTTACGAGGCGTAACGTATTTTTTCCACAACAGATCTTTCTGGAGGCCGACTGCAAATTGACAGCAGCCCCATTCCTGCCGATGAGACCGAGTTAGCGTTTTGTTTTTAATTGAAAAAACAGACAACAAAAAACGGAATAAAAATTTCACCGCAATTGAATTTAAATTTTAAATTGTATTTTAAAAAGTACTGGACTAGGTTTCCAACCACTTGCCAGACCGTGAAGTCCCGCAAGTAAGCGGCAGTTTTTTCAGTCGCAATGATTTATTCATGCACTGAAAACAGCACCGTCATTCAACCTTAAAGCTATCAGGGAGATTCACTATGCAAGCAATGAATAAAGACCTGGAAACCGAACTGCAACTGGACGAGTGGTTTGAAGCGCCGACCCATGACGCTGCTGTTGAAATGATGCAAGCCGACGCGGTCGTTCCGTTCGGCACGGCGATGTGGCCTTTGTAAGATATCCAGGCAGGTACGTGCCGGCCGGTCGTACCTGCCACTATTCGCTGACTGTCAGGGAGGATTCATGGAAAGACTCCGCGCCATTTCGCATTTCCTTTACTACCTCGAACACCACCCTGCCCTCGTTGGCGTACGTCCGGCCAAGGTCTTGCTTGGGCATACGCAACCTTACGAGGCGTTGACCGGCGCGATCATCGAGCAAGCGACCAACGAGCCATTTCACTTCAGCGCCATGCGCCTGGACCTCGAACCAACCCAAACCCTGGCGCAGGCGATTGCCGACTGCGATCTGTACATTTTCTTCTATGACTCGTCGACCCTGCCCAACCCGCGCCCGGACGGCCCCGAGTTTGTTCGCGCCCTGCAAAGCGTCATGGCCGACCACTGGAAGAAGTCGCTGCTGTTCAAGGATTACGGCGATTACTTCTACGACACCTTCAGTGTCACGCCGCAACGTATCGCCGGGCTCAACAGCCATCTGATCCAGCGCATGTCCCAGGCCACCACCCTGAGCTTCAGTGATCGACATGGCTCTTACTTTGAAACACCGCTGAGCAGCATCAAGAAGTGGACCAATATCAACGGCGTCGGCAACTTCGATCTGGCGCCCGGCGAGATCGCCACCCACAGCGAAGCCATCAATGGCCAGGTAAAGTTCGTCGGTACCTTCCTCGGCACCATTCCTTTCGCCCGCAAATATGGTGTGCTCGAATCGCCGCTGGAATTGTGGATCGAGAACTCGACCATCAGCCGAATCGCCACGCAAGTGCCGGGGCTGGAACATGACTTCAACAAATACCTGGATGCCAATCCTTCCAACCGACGCATCGAGGAGTTGGGGATCGGCACCAACGAGGGCGTCAAGGACCTGTATGCGCGCAACGCCGGCTTCGAAGAGCGCCATTGCGGCCTCCACCTGGGGTTGGGCGGTGGCGCCAAGGGCAGCCATCACCTGGACCTGATCTTCGCCAGCGGCGTGTTGGCGCTGGATGACAAGCCGGTGTTTGATGGGCGGTTTGTGTTCTAAGCGAGTTCAGTGGTGACGCGGCTGACGTCATCGCGGGCAAGCCATGCTCCTACAGGTTTTGCGGTGATCTTGAAAATGGAGGTAAATCTGTAGGAGCAAGGCTTGCCCGCGATGCTCCAAAGAGGCAAAAAAAAAACGCCAACCCGAGGGTTGGCGTTTTTTATGGAGCGCTTACCGATTATTCCGGCTTGCGACGACCAAAGCCAGGACGCTGACCGGAACCGGCCGGTGCGCCGCGACGCTTGCCCGATGGCGCATCACGGTCGACCAGGACGATGCCCGGACGCTTTTTCGGCGCAGGCTTGGCCGGGCGCTTGGTGTCGGACGGACGGTCTGCCACTGGCGTACCGCGACCCGACTCACCACGACCTGCCGGCGCACCGCGATCGCTGCGACCACCGGACGGAGCACCGCGGCCTTCGCCACGTTCAGTGCGACCGTTGGCCGGACGCGGAGTGCGTGGACCGCGCTCGCCGTCCTGACGTGGTGCCGGCTTGCGAGCCGGACGCTCGCCTTCAATCTGCGGCTCGCGCGCTGGACGCGGACCAGCAGCCGCTGGAGCACCAGTCGCTGGACGCAGGGTCCGCACGCGCTCGCTCTTGCCGACCGGGCGCGACGACTTGCGCTGCATACGCTCAAGCTTGTCTTTGCTCTTGGCGTTCATTTGCGGCATAGCCACCGGGGTCAAACCGACTTCAGCACTCAGTACGTCGACTTCGTACTGGCTCATTTCGCGCCAGCGGCCCATCGGCAGGTCAGAGTTGAGGAACACCGGACCGAAACGCACGCGCTTCAGACGGCTGACCACCAGCCCCTGGGATTCCCACAGACGTCGAACTTCACGGTTACGACCTTCCATCACCACGCAGTGGTACCAGTGGTTGAAACCTTCGCCACCTGGAGCCTGCTTGATGTCGGTGAACTTCGCCGGGCCGTCTTCGAGAACGACGCCAGCCTTCAGACGCTCGATCATTTCGTCGTCGACTTCACCACGAACACGTACCGCGTACTCACGGTCCATTTCGTAGGATGGGTGCATCAGGCGGTTGGCCAGTTCACCGTCGGTGGTGAACATCAGCAAACCGGTGGTGTTGATGTCCAGACGACCGATGTTGATCCAGCGGCCTTCTTTGGGTTTCGGCATTTTGTCGAACACGGTCGGACGGCCTTCCGGGTCGTCACGGGTGCAGATTTCGCCGTCGGGTTTGTTGTACATGATCACGCGGCGGACCGATTCGGCCGCTTCTTCACGCTTGATCACCTTGCCATCGATGGTGATGGCGTCGTGCAGGTCGACTCGCAGGCCAAGGGTGGCATCTTTGCCGTTGACCTTGATCCGGCCATGACTGATCCAGGCTTCTACGTCGCGGCGCGAGCCGACACCGATACGGGCGAGGACTTTCTGCAGTTTTTCGCCTGCTGGGCCGATTTCCTGGTCGTCTTTCTGGTCGTTGATACTCATCTGGGCACCTCCCGGTGTGGTCTGTTCAGGCATGGCCTGAAGATTTGAAATCTGGTCTTTGGGCGAAAGGATCGCCGAAGGGTCGCGAATCATACGCGCATGACGCCGCTCGCGCATCAGAGACTAGCGGATAAACGGTCAGTTAATTGTTTTTCCGCCGACCGGTGGTGCGCAAGGATCTTTGGGCGCCCCTCAATCCTAAAACTGACGGCGTTCGTTCTCGATCGCTTCGGCGAGGGCCTGGGCTTCGGCTTCTTCGTCGCTCAGCTCGGGTTCGGGTTCGGGTTTGGACTGCTCCAACGCGGCGACGGCGGCGAGCAGTTTCTCCCGAGCTTCGGCAACGCCGAGGATGTCGTCTTCAGCCTCCTCCTCAACTTCTTCAGTTTCGGCCTCGGCTTCAACCTGGTGCTCGGTCTCTACCGCCACTTCGACGGGCGCATCAACGGGCGATTGCGGCTCGCTGTCGCTGACCGCGCCGTCACGCAGCAAGTCGTCGAAGTCGGTCTTGATCCCCTCTTCCATCGAGTCCAGTTCGAGCAGCAAGGTATGGAAACTGGTCTCGTCTTTCGGTTCTTCCGGCTCGGCGCTGGCATCGGCCAGTTCTTGCAGGCCCTGCGGCACCGGTGCGTCGTCGAACTCGAGCATCGGCTCGGGTTCCAGCTCGCGCAGTTCGGCCAGCGGTGGCAGGTCGTCGAGGTTCTTCAGGTTGAAATGATCGAGGAACGCCTTGGTGGTGGCGAACATCGCCGGCTTGCCCGGTACGTCGCGATAACCGACGATCCTGATCCACTCACGCTCCAGCAGGGTCTTGACGATGTGGCTGTTGACCGCCACGCCGCGCACATCCTCGATCTCGCCACGGGTGATCGGCTGACGATAGGCGATCAACGCCATGGTCTCCAGCATCGCCCGGGAATAGCGCTGCGGGCGCTCTTCCCACAGACGTCCGACCCAGGGCGCGAACTTCTCGCGAATTTGCAGACGGTAGCCCGAGGCGACTTCCTTCAGCTCAAAAGCCCGACCGTCGCAGGATTTCGCGAGAATCGCCAAGGCCTTCTTGAAGACCGGCGGCTCCGGGCGCTCGCCCTCCTCGAAGAGTTCGTACAGACGCTCCATCGACTGCGGCTTTCCCGAGGCCAACAGAAAGGCTTCAAGCAGTGGCGCCAGCTCGCGGGGTTCACTCAGATTCATTGATTTTGCTCGTTATTCGGCTCGCGCCCGCACATGGATAGCCGCAAACGGCTCATTCTGCACCAGCTCGACCAAGGATTCCTTGACCAGTTCGAGGATCGCCATAAAGGTCACGACCACACCCAAGCGTCCTTCTTCGGCGGTGAACAGCTCGACAAAAGGCACAAAACCGCCGCCCTTGAGCCGTTCCAGCACATCGCTCATGCGCTCGCGCGTTGACAACGCCTCGCGGCTGACCTGATGGCTTTCGAACATATCGCCACGGCGCAGCACTTCGGCCATGGACATCAGCAACTCTTCCAGACTCACGTCCGGCAGCAATTTGCGCGCCATCGCCTGCGGGGCATCGAGCTTGGGCACCACCACATCGCGGCCGACCCGGCTCAGGCCGTCGATGCCTTCAGCCGCGGCCTTGAAGCGTTCGTACTCCTGCAAGCGCCGGATCAGCTCGGCACGCGGATCGTCTTCTTCCTCTTCGATCTCGGCCGAGCGCGGCAGCAGCATCCGCGACTTGATCTCGGCGAGCATCGCCGCCATCACCAGATACTCGGCAGCCAGTTCCAGGCGCACCGACTGCATCAACTCGACATAGCCCATGTACTGCCGGGTAATTTCCGCCACCGGAATGTCGAGGATATTGATGTTCTGCTTGCGGATCAGGTACAGCAGCAAGTCGAGCGGGCCTTCGAAGGCTTCAAGGAAGACTTCCAGCGCGTCCGGCGGAATGTACAGGTCCAGCGGCATTTCCATGACCGCCTGGCCATAGACCATGGCGAACGGCAGCTCTTGCTGTGCCCCGGCCTGGCTATCGACGGGCTCTACTGCGGACATCTAGGCCTCAACCGTAAACGGTGCAGGGTCACCGCAACCGACGCGAATCACTTCTGGCTCGCCATCGGCCAGGTTGATCACCGTGGAGGCTTTGATACCGCCAAAACCGCCGTCGATGATCAGGTCGACCTGATGCTCAAGCAACTGGCGCATTTCATACGGATCGCTCAACGGGTCGGTGTCGCCGGGCATGATCAGGGTCACGCTCATCAGCGGCTCACCCAGCTCTGCGAGCAGCGCCAGGGCAATCGGATGGCTCGGCACCCGCAGTCCGATGGTGCGCTTCTTCGGGTGCAGCAGCAGACGCGGCACTTCGCGAGTGGCGTTGAGAATAAACGTGTACGGCCCCGGCAAGTGGGCCTTGAGCAAGCGGAAGGTGCCGGTGTCGATCTTGGCGAACAGCCCCAGCTGTGACAGGTCGCTGCAAATCAGCGCGAAATTGTGCTTTTCATCCAGCTGACGTAGCCGACGCACGCGCTCCACAGCATTCTTGTCACCGATCTGGCAACCAATGGCGTAGGACGAGTCAGTAGGATAAATCACTACCCCGCCATTGCGGATGATCTCGACAGCCTGTTTGATCAGGCGCGCTTGCGGGTTTTCCGGATGAATCTGGAAAAATTGACTCACATTGTCTACCTGTTCAGACGGCAATAACGGCTGGGTCATGTTTGAACCGACACCAAAGTGGTGGCAGGTCCTCCGGGAGTGGGCGGTACTCGCCGATCTCGGACCAGCCTCCGGGTCCATGGAAATCACTGCCGGCACTGACCAGCAGACCGAACTCACGCGCAAGAATAGCCAGGCTGCCGACCTGCTCGGCCGGCTGATGGCCATTGACCACCTCGATTGCGTGGCCGCCTGCTTGAATATAGTCGGCAATCAGGCGACGGCGTTTGCTGCGGGTGAAATCATAGTGCCAAGGATGCGCCAGGCTCACCCAGGCCCCGGCAGCGCGCAGGGTTTCGACGGTTTCTTCCAGGGTCGGCCAGTGCTGCTTGACGTCCCCCAGCTTGCCGGCGCCCAGCCACTTGCGGAAGGCTTCGGCACGGTCCTTGACGAAGCCTGCACGGACTAAATAGTCGGCAAAGTGCGGTCGGGCCGGCGCATTACCGCTGTCACCAAGCTCCTGCTGGATAGCCCGCGCGCCTTCCAGCGCGCCCGGCATGCCCTTGAGTTCGAGCTTGCGGCTGATTTCTTCGGACCTCAGCCAGCGCCCGTCACGCAATTTGGCAATCGCCTCGACCAGCGCCGGGGCATTGACGTCGAACCCGTAACCGAGCACATGGATGGTCGCGCCCCCCCAGGTACAGGACAATTCGACGCCGTTGATCAGTTGCATCCCCAACGCAACCGCAGCGCTGCGGGCCTCGTCGAGGCCTTCAAGGGTGTCGTGATCGGTCAAGGCCAGGACTCGCACGCCTTTCTCGAACGCACGCGCAACCAGTACCGCAGGCGCCAGGGCGCCATCGGAGGCCGTGCTATGGCAGTGCAAATCAACATTCACAGGACTGTGTAACCTCAAATCAGCTGGCGCTTTCGCGACTCAATATGTTTGTTATTATGCCGCCACATCCTGCTTCTGGCTGCCACTGTGAAACAATTCATCGACTTCATCCCGCTTCTGCTGTTTTTCATCGTCTTCAAAATCGATCCACGGGTCGTCGACATCGCCGGTTATCCACTGACCGTAGGCGGCATTTACAGCGCCACTGCGATGCTGATCACCAGCTCCCTGGTGGTCTACGGCACGCTGTTCATCAAGCAGCGCAAGCTGGAAAAGAGCCAGTGGCTGACCCTGATCGCCTGCCTGGTCTTCGGTAGCCTGACCCTGGCGTTCCACAGCGAAACCTTCCTTAAATGGAAAGCGCCGGTGGTCAACTGGCTGTTCGCCCTGGCCTTTATCGGCAGCCACTTCATCGGCGAGCAGTTGCTGATCAAACGCATCATGGGCCATGCGCTGACCCTGCCGGACCTGGTCTGGAGCCGTTTGAACATCGCCTGGATCGGCTTTTTCCTGTTTTGTGGCGCGGCCAACCTGTTCGTTGCGTTCACCTTCCAGAACTATTGGGTCGACTTCAAAGTCTTCGGCAGCCTGGGCATGACCCTGCTGTTCCTGGTCGGCCAGGGCATTTACCTGTCCCGCCACCTGCACGACGCCGACACTTCTACGCCAAAAACCGAGGACTGACATGCTTTACGCAATCATTGCTACAGACGTCGCCAACTCCCTGGAAAACCGCCTGGCTGCGCGCCCTGCCCACATCGAGCGGCTGCAACAGCTCAAGGCCGAGGGCCGCGTGGTCCTGGCTGGTCCGCACCCTGCCATCGACAGCAATGATCCGGGCGCAGCAGGTTTCACCGGCAGCCTGATCGTTGCCGAGTTCACCTCCCTGGAAGCCGCCAAGGCCTGGGCCGACGCCGATCCGTATATCGCCGCAGGCGTCTACGCCAATGTTCTGGTCAAACCGTTCAAGCAAGTCCTGCCATAACCCGGCCTCTGCGCGATGAACCTTCGGTTCATCGCGTGTTCAATTGCTCATTATTCTCGTTCCACGGCCGACAACCTGCCCAACACTCGATTGGAATCAGGAGTTTCGATGCGCCAAGGTCCGCTGTGTCTGCTGTTGGTCACGTTATCGATCGGGGCCTTCGCCCATGCCGAAGAGCATTCGGACTCAGGCTATTCAACGCCTCTGTCGTTAAGCGCCGGAAGCCAGATCACCGAATTGCAGCAGCGCTTGAAAGAGAGCGAGCGGCAACGAGAAGAGCTGAACAAACAACTGCAAAACGCCGATAACGAACGCGAAAGCGCCTTGCTGGGCCGGTTACGCCAAGAGAATCAGCGCCTCAAGCTGCAACTCAAGGAAGCCCAGGCAAACCCGCTGCCGCGCCTGCTGACCGATCAACAGCAGTGGTTCGTCACTGGCGCCGGAGTAGCGCTATTGGCCCTGCTCTGCGGTATCTTCGCCAGTGGTGGACGTAGAACACGTCGGCAATGGCTAAATTGAGTGAGTCATGAGCGAGCTGTTACTAATTGATGATGACCAGGAGCTGTGTGAGCTCCTGAGCAGTTGGCTGAGCCAGGAAGGTTTTGTCGTGCACGCTTGCCACGACGGTCTGAGTGCGCGCCGCGCCTTGGCCGAGTCTGCGCCGGCAGCAGTGGTGCTGGATGTGATGCTGCCCGACGGCAGCGGTCTGGAGCTGCTCAAGCAGTTGCGCAACGACCACCCGGACCTGCCGGTGCTGATGCTCTCGGCCCGTGGCGAGCCGCTGGACCGGATCCTCGGGCTGGAACTGGGCGCCGACGATTACCTGGCCAAGCCTTGTGATCCCCGAGAACTGACCGCGCGCCTGCGTGCGGTGCTGCGACGCAGCCATCCGGCAGCGGTGTCCAGCCAGATGGAACTCGGCGACCTGTGCTTCAGCCCGGTCCGCGGCGTGGTCAGCATCGACGACCAGGAATTCACCCTGACCGTCTCGGAAAGTCGCCTGCTCGAAGCCCTGCTCAAGCAACCCGGCGAACCGCTGGACAAGCAGGAGCTGGCGCAGATCGCCCTGGGGCGCAAGCTGACCCTGTACGACCGCAGCCTGGACATGCACGTCAGCAACCTGCGCAAAAAGATCGGCCCGCACCCCGACGGTCGCCCGCGCATCGTTGCCCTGCGCAGCCGTGGTTATTACTACAGCCTCTGAACCGTCTTTACCCAAGCTTTACGCTCTGCTGACCGCCGCTGACCTTGATCTCCGTATTCTGTACTCATCCGGAACACACCGGGAACGAGACAAGGAGACACACCATGCGCAAGACCCTTATCGCTTTGATGTTCGCCGCTGCACTGCCAACCATTGCCATGGCTGCACCAGAAGGCCCAGGCCCGATGGGCCCAATGGAAGGCCACGGCTACAGCGAGCACATGCATGGCGGCAAAGGCATGTACAGAGAGTTGAACCTCAGCCACGAACAACGCGAGCAGATTCGCAAATTGATCGGCGAGCAGATGCATGCACGTAAAGAGTTGGTCGAGCAGTACCTGCAAAAACTCTCGCCAGCCGATCAGCAGGCCATGAAAGACCAAATGGCGGCCGGCAGCCAGAAAACCGAGAAGGACATTCGTGCCCTTCTCAAGCCGGACCAACAGCAGAAGTTCGATGCGATCCAAAAGAAGCAGGCCGAACGCAAAGCCGAATGGGAGCAGTTCCAGGCCTGGAAAGCCCAACAACCGCAAAAAACGCAATAATGCTCTAGCGTTTCTCCCCAGCCCAATGGTCAATCGCCATTGGGCTTTCTTTGTTTGAGGACTTACCGTGCGTTCATTGTTCTGGCGCATCCTTGCCAGTTTCTGGCTGGCCATCGCTCTGGTTGCAGGGTTGTCGATCCTGCTCGGGCACATGTTGAACCAGGACGCCTGGATTCTCAGTCGCCACCCGGGCCTCAATACCCTGGCGCAAGAGTGGACGCAGCTCTACGAAGAAAAAGGCGAGGACGCGGCACAAGCCTTGCTCGAACAACGCAAACGGCGTTACCACATCGATGTTCAGGTACTGAACGAAGGTGGTGACCCGGTGGTGCGCGGGACCTTTCCTCGCCGCGCGGCAGCCCTGGAAGCACGGCAAAACGACAACCCCGACGACAGCGGCCGTCACCTGCCCTGGCGGCGTCTGACCGTCGAGTACACCAGCCCGAAAAGCGCCGAAACCTACTTGCTGATCTACCGTATTCCGCATCCAGAGCTCAACGCCTGGCACCGCAACAGCCTGCTTTGGCCCTTCAGTGCGCTGGCGATTGCCTTGGTGGTGCTGACACTGTTCAGCCTGCTGGTGACGCTGTCCATCACCCGCCCGCTGAGCCGTTTGCGCGGCGCGGTGCACGATCTCGGTCAGACGACCTATCAGCAAAACAGCCTGGCGCGGCTGGCCAACCGGCGTGACGAGTTTGGCGTGCTGGCCAACGACTTCAACCGCATGGGCGCACGCCTGCAAAGCCTGATCGGCAGCCAGCGGCAACTGCTGCGCGACGTGTCTCACGAACTGCGCTCACCCTTGGCCCGGTTGCGCATCGCCCTGGCGCTTGCGGAACGGGCCGGTCCCGAAGAACGCGGAAAACTCTGGCCACGATTGACCCGCGAATGTGATCGTCTGGAAGCACTGATCAGTGAAATCCTGGTGCTGGCACGGGTCGACGCCGACAACGCAAGTGCCGAAGCGGTCGACCTCAACGCGCTACTCAATACTGTGCAAAAAGACGCTCAGCTTGGCGCGCCAGAGCAAAGCATCCGTATCGAAGCCGAACGGCAATTAAGCCTCAAGGGCTGGCCGACCATGATCGAGCGGGCGCTGGACAACCTGTTGCGCAACGCCCAGCGCTTCAATCCGGCAGGACAACCGATTGAAGTGCTGGCATTGCGTCAGGGAGATCGGATTGTGATCAGCGTGCGCGACCACGGCCCCGGTGTAGAAGCCGAGCATTTGAAGCAATTGGGCGAGCCGTTTTTTCGGGCACCCGGCCAGACCGCCCCCGGACATGGCCTGGGATTGGCCATCGCCCGTCGAGCGGCAGAGCGCCACGGCGGCAGCCTGATTCTGGCCAATCGCCCGGAAGGTGGATTCATTGCCAGCCTGGAGCTGCCATTAGAGCCCGGTATCGCACCGTAACGATCATCCCCACGCTCCCGCGTGGGGACGATCATGTTCAGGGCTTGGCAGGCCAGGCGCTGACAAACTCGGCGAGATCGACTTTCCCGGCCACCCGCGGTTCGTTCTGCGGTGTGCCCAGGTAAAGGAACGCAATCACTTCTTCACCTTCGGCCAGGCCCAACCCCTGGGCCACATGCGCCGAATAGACCAGCTCACCGGTACGCCACACCGCGCCGATCCCCTGAGCGTAAGCCGCCAGCAAGATAGCGTGGGCCGCACAACCTGCCGCCAGCAACTGCTCGGACTTTGGCACTTTGACGTGGTCTTGAACGTGCGCCACCACAACGACGACCAACGGCGCACGCAGCGGGCCATTGCGCGCCTTGTCCACCAGGGCCTGAGGCACATCGGCGTCTTGCAGGCGTGCAGCCTCAGCCAGTATCTCGCCCAATTGCTCGCGCGCCGCGCCTTCGACCGTCAGAAAACGCCACGGCTGCAAATGCCCGTGATCCGGCGCGCGCATGGCCGCGCAAAACAACACTTCCCGTTGTGCTGCGGTGGGCGCCGGGTCGAGCAAACGCGGAACGGATACACGGTTGAGCAAAGCGTCGAGAGCCTGCATCGGCCACCTCCTGAAAAAAATGTCTGGCTATTCTAGCGGCAACTGCCGCCGGGATGCCGGTTTACATGCCCTGCCTCGCAGGTAGAATGGCGCCCTTCCCTATCAGCCCGAGCGGACTTCATGGCGTTGCCGACCTTACGGATCATTGGTTTCATCATCGGCATCTTCCTGATCACCCTGGCCATCAGCATGGTTGTGCCGATGGCAACCCTGCTGATTTACGACCGCACCAGCGACCTGCCGTCGTTCCTCTGGGCCAGCATGATTACCTTTCTCGCCGGCCTGGCGCTGGTCATCCCCGGGCGACCAGAGCATATACACCTGCGCCCGCGGGACATGTACCTGCTCACGGTGTCGAGCTGGGTGGTGGTCTGCATATTCGCCGCCTTGCCATTTCTGCTAACCCAGCACATCAGCTACACCGACTCGTTTTTCGAAAGCATGTCAGGCATCACCGCCACCGGTTCTACTGTGCTCAGCGGCCTGGACAGCATGTCTCCGGGAATCCTGATGTGGCGTTCGTTGCTGCACTGGCTCGGCGGTATCGGCTTTATCGGCATGGCGGTCGCGATTCTGCCACTGCTACGCATCGGCGGCATGCGGCTGTTTCAGACCGAGTCGTCGGACCGTTCCGAAAAGGTCATGCCGCGTTCGCACATGGTGGCCCGGCTGATCGTCGCCGCCTACGTCGGCATCACCATCCTCGGCAGCCTGGCGTTCTGGTGGGCGGGCATGAGCCCGTTCGATGCCGTCAACCATGCGATGTCGGCAATATCCACTGGCGGCTTCTCCACCTCCGACCAGTCCCTGGCCAAGTGGACGCAACCGGCTGTGCACTGGGTCGCGGTGGTGATCATGATTCTCGGCAGCCTGCCATTTACCTTGTACGTGGCGACCTTGCGCGGCAATCGACGGGCGCTGATCAAGGATCAGCAAGTGCAGGGGTTACTCGGCATGCTGCTGGTGACCTGGCTGGTACTCGGCACCTGGTACTGGTGGACCACCGACCTGCATTGGCTGGACGCACTGCGCCACGTTGCGCTGAACGTCACCTCGGTGGTCACCACCACCGGTTTCGCGCTGGGGGACTACAGCTTGTGGGGTACCTTCTCATTGATGCTGTTTTTCTATCTGGGCTTTGTCGGTGGTTGCTCTGGGTCGACCGCTGGCGGGATCAAGATCTTCCGTTTCCAGGTGGCCTTTATCCTGCTCAAGGCTAACCTCAACCAACTGATCCACCCCCGTGCGGTGATCAAGCAGAAGTACAACGGTCATCGTCTCGACGAAGAAATTGTGCGTTCGATCCTGACGTTTTCGTTCTTCTTTGCAATCACCATTTGCGCCATCGCCCTGGCGCTGTCGCTGCTGGGCGTGGACTGGATGACCGCCTTGACCGGTGCCGCCAGTACGGTTTCCGGAGTGGGTCCGGGACTGGGTGAAACCATCGGACCGTCCGGTAACTTCGCCAGCCTGCCCGACGCCGCCAAGTGGATTCTGTCCCTCGGCATGCTGCTCGGGCGACTGGAGATCATTACCGTGTTTGTGCTGTGTATCCCGGCGTTCTGGCGTCACTGAGTTCTTTGGGCGCGTCCATCAACCGCGTCCGGTATTCGCCGGGCGTGGTATCGAACCAGCGCCGAAAAGCCCGAAAGAAATTGCTCGGATCGGCGAACCCCAACAGATAGGCAGTTTCCAGCAGGGTCATGTTCGGTTGCGCCAGGTACTGCTCGGCCAACTCGCGGCGCGTGTCGTCGAGCAGCGTCTGAAAACTCGTGCCCTCTTCCTGCAAGCGTCGCTGCAAGGTGCGCTGGGACAAGTGCAGGGTTTGCGCCACTGTATCGCGCTTGGGCTCGCCTTGCGGCAGTAGGCGACAGAGCACTTGCCGGGCCTTGTGGGTAACCTGGCTTTCAGAAAACCGCGCCAGGTATTCGCCGGCAAACCGGTCGTGCAACAACGCCATCGCCTCGTTGGCAGTCGGCAACGGGGCTTCCATGTCTGCCCGTTCGAAAATCAGCGCGTCATAAGGCGCGCTGAACTCCAGCGGCGCATGAAAGGCAAATTTGTAAGGTTCGAGGTCTTGGGGTTGATCGCCCTGCATCAGCACTTTGCGTGGCTGCAAGGTGCGCCCGGTCAGCCAGCCACACAAGCCCAGCGCACAGGCGAGTGACGCTTCGGCACTTTGTCGGGTGGGCGGCAGGTGGTCGCCATGCACCGTCAAAATCAGTGCATACCCTTCGGGTAACAGGCGAAAACTCAGGTCGGCGCTTTCGGCGATGATCCGCTGATAACGCACCAGGCGCTGAAAACCTTCCGCCAGGGTCTGGCTCGACATCAAGGCATAACCGACCACATGAAACGATGCCGGGCGGACCAACTTGCCCATGTTCAGACCGATTGCCGGGTTGCCGGACAGCTCTACCGCACGCTGCCAGAGTCGCGTCATCGAATCTTGAGGAAAGCGCGCATCCGGATCATTCAGCGCCGCGTAGTCGAGCCCCAGCTGTTTGAACAAGACCCGGCAATCCAGGCCGTCCATCTCCAGTGCCTTGACAATCCCCATCGCCCAGCTTGCAGAAGTCGTTCGTTCGCTCATGGCGTTTTCTTACTTGATGTGCCGCGCATCACGGCCAATTTCAGAAGGATACTAAAGTGGCGCCCAAGGTCACTGGCTGTTGCCACTGATGACTCTAGACTTAAATAAGCTGCCCGCAGAACATCCGCTCGGCAGAACAATAACCACAGAGAATGCAGTCGTGGAAAACATCAAACGTTTCAGCAGCTTCGCCGAGTTTTACCCGTATTACCTCAGCGAACACAGCAACAGTGTCTGCCGACGCCTGCACTTTGTCGGCACCAGCCTGGTGCTTTTCATCCTGGCCTTCGCTATCGGCAAAGGTGCCTGGCTGTTGTTGCTGGCCCTGCCTCTGGCCGGCTACAGCTTCGCCTGGGTCGGACACTTTTTCTTTGAAAAAAACCGGCCAGCGACATTCCAGCATCCGTTTTACAGCCTGCTCGGTGACTTCATCATGTATCGCGACATGATCCTCGGCAAAGTGCCTTTCTAGGCTCGCCGGGCCATCAAGCCGTCCCACTTGGCCAGTGCAGCATTGGATCCAAGCTCTACACTGCACGACGTCCCTTCGTAAACAATAAGAGGATAGCTGATGAATGCGCACGCCCGTTTCACCCACATGAAGGAGGGTACGCAGGAAGACTGGGCGATCATCGCCGCGGACTTCAGTGCCTACGCCAAACAATTGCCGACACGGATTGTGGCGCACCTGAAACTGCTGGAGGGTGATTTTGGCGGTTTCCCGGTCGATCGGCTGACCCACTCACTGCAAACCGCCACCCGCGCCTGGCGCGATGGCCGGGATGAGGAATACGTGGTGTGTGCGCTGCTCCACGACATTGGCGATACCCTTGGCTCCTACAACCACCCGGACATTGCGGCAGCGATCCTCAAGCCATTCGTCAGCCCTGAAAACCTGTGGATGGTCGAAAAGCACGGGATTTTCCAGGGCTACTATTTTTTCCATCACCTGGGCATGGACCGGCACCTGCGCGAGCAGTTTCGCGAACACCCGCAGTACCGGCAAACCCTCGAGTTCTGCGCCAGGTATGACGCGGCAGCCTTTGATCCAGACTACAAGACCCTGCCGCTGAGTTTCTTCGAACCGATGATGGAACGCCTGTTTGCCCGGCCGAAAAACTCGATCTACATGGCAGCGATGGAAGAATACGCACCGGTCTGAAATATCCGCGGACCTGTGGCGAGGGAGCTTGCTCCCGCGGGTCGGTCCGCGCTCGGGCGAAGCGACCCTGATGTCAGCCGCCGCGAGTATTCGGATGGATCGCGATTGCCGGATTACGACCGCTTCGCGGTCGAGCGGGAGCAAGCTCCCTCGCCACAAAAGCTAAACCTGTCGGATCAAGCCGGTTCAGCAACCTTAACGGCCTTGAGTTGTGCCTCGCGCGCCTGCGCATCCGCCAACCGGTACAACTCGATCGTGCCGTCCAAATGCTCGATCAAGGCCGTGCACGACTCCACCCAATCTCCGCAATTGAGGTAATCCACCTCACCGACCTTGCGGATTTCCGCGTGGTGGATGTGCCCGCAAACCACCCCGTGCAGCTCGCGTTTGACACACTCGTGGGCGATGGCCTCTTCGAAATCGCTGATGAAGCTGACCGCGGTTTTGACTTTGTGCTTGAGGTACGCCGACAACGACCAGTAACCGTAGCCGTACCGTGCACGCCAGTGGTTGAGCCAGCGGTTGAGGGTCAGAGTGAGCTCATAGGCCGAGTCGCCGAGAAACGCCAGCCAGCGGTGATAACGCGTGATCACATCGAACTGATCGCCATGAATCACCAACAGGTGCCGGCCATCCGCGGTGACGTGGACCGCCTCGTCCACCAACTGAATATTGCCCAGGATCAGCTTCGAATAACGCCGCAAAAACTCGTCGTGGTTGCCGGTGATATAAATCACCTCGGTGCCGCGCTTGCTCATGGTCAGCAAACGGCGAATGACGTTGGTGTGAGCCTGCGGCCAGTACATGCCGCTGCGCAGCTTCCAGCCATCGATGATGTCGCCGACCAGATAGATCTTGTCAGCCTGATAGCCCTTGAGAAACTGTGACAAATGCTCGGCCTGACAATCCCGGGTGCCGAGGTGCACATCGGAGATCCACAAGGTGCGCACGCGTTGTTTACGGCTGGGTTTTGCACGTTCGGCGCTGGTCATGGGCAACCTCTGCGAGATTTTTCGCAAGCTTGCACCGCAGCGATTAATAGCCCATGACACAAATACGGCAGTCTGATGACAACCCGGACCCAGGCGCGGCCGGTGTAGACTGCGAGTCTGCCCAGGAGACTGCGATGAGACCGATCCTCACGCTACGCCAGTACACCCACGACCTGATCGTCCACAGCCATGACCACGCGCAACTGGTGTTCGGCCTGTCGGGCGCGCTCGACTTCGAGGTCGGCGGTCATGGCAGCCAGGTGGTGCAGCAGAGTTTTGTGGTCGTACCGGCAGGTGCTCATCACGCTTGCGGCAGCCCGAATGGCAGCCGCTGCCTGGTGCTCGATGTGCCGAGCGACCAATGGGTTTCGCAATCATTGGGCGAGCATGCCGAGGCCAGTCGGCGCTTGCTCGACAACCCCGGACGCTTGCCGCTGGATGCCGGGCAAAGCCAGCTGGTGAGCTGGCTGGCGAGCAGCCCGGTCGCAGACCCGCTGATCGCCCAGCAAGGCGCCGTATTGTTGCTCGCCAGCCTCAACAACGCCGCGCCAAGCAGCATCGCCGGGCGCCGCTTGCCTTACGCCGCGCTCAACGCGCACATCGACCAATACGCCGCCTATCCGCTGCAAGTCGCCGATCTGGCGCGTATCGCCGGGCTGTCCAGCGCACGTCTGCACGCACGCTTTGTCGCTGAATGCGGACAGACGCCGATGGATTACATCCGCAGTCGCCGCCTGCATATCGCGGTGAAGTTGCTCCGTGAATCCGCGCTGCCCATCGGCGAAGTCGCCTGCCGTGTCGGTTATGGCTCCCAGAGCGCCTTCGCCGCAGCGGTGATGCGCGAGTTCGGCGCCTCGCCGGGCGCACTGCGTCGTACGGCGGGCAAGCGCTAGGCTGACGATAAAAAACGCGAGTTTGACGACAGACAGATCAGGCCGTCACGCGGTTCAATGTCGTCATTGCCTCTATGGATTAAGGATTGAAATGACTCCGCGTACCGCCCTTGGCGCCCTGCATATCGGCGCATTGATGTTTGGCCTGACGGGTGTGTTCGGCAAACTCGCCGCGGCCTCCCCTGCCATCATTGTCTTTGGCCGTGCGGCATTCGCGGTGATCGCTCTGGCATTCTTTGCCCGTTTCGCCAGCAGCACTGGCTGGCAGAAACTCGAAGCCGTGGACTGGCGTCGCCTGCTCCTCAGCGGCCTGTTGCTGGCCGGGCATTGGGTGAGTTTTTTCATTGCGGTGAAAGTTGCCGGCGTGGCGATTGCAACCCTGGGCTTTGCCAGTTTTCCGGCGTTCACGGTGATCCTTGAAGGCCTGATCTTCCGCGAGCGAATCCGCGCCAATGAAATCCTCCTGGTGGTGCTGGTGAGCGTCGGCCTGGTGCTGGTTACGCCGGATTTCGACCTCGCCAGCGAAGCCACCAGCGGTCTGCTCTGGGCGGTGGGCTCGGGCCTGCTGTTCGCCTTGCTGTCGCTGACCAACCGTGCCAGCTCCGGGCGTATACCCGCCGTGCAGGCAGCGCTGTGTCAGAACGTAGTGGTCGCCCTCTGCCTGTTGCCGGTGGCAGCACCGGGCTTGAGTGAGGTGCGCGCCATCGACTGGCTGTGGATCGGTCTGCTCGGGGTGTTCTGCACCGGCGTCGCCCACAGCCTGTTCGTGGCTAGCCTGGCGGTGATCAAGGCTCGCACCGCCGCGGTGGTGTTTGCCCTGGAGCCGGTTTACGGCATCACCGTCGCATGGCTGCTGTTCGGTGAGAATCCGACACTGCGGATGTTGATTGGCGGTGCGCTGATCATCATCGCGATTGTGCTGTCCAGCAGTCTGTCTGGCAGCTCAAGCAAGAAAAGCGTGACGGCCGAAGCCGCCTCTCACTGAGTTCTATCGTTGTGTCCGAGATCGCGGTCGGGATCGATCTGATCCCGGACCCGCTGCTTGAGCACCTTGGCTTCCGGGAAGCCGCCATCGGCCTTGCGTTCCCAGATCTGCACCCCGTCGCAGGTAATGAAAAACACCCCGCCAGTTCCCGGCACCAGTGAAACTTTGCCCAGATCATCACTGAAGGTACTGAGCAGCTCCTGGGCCAGCCAGGCGGCGCGCAACAGCCACTGGCATTGCGTGCAGTAAGTGATGACAACTTCCGGTTTGTGCGTGGTCATGGCGTGCTGGACTCCTGAACTCGATGGCGCCGCTATGATAGCCGCCTTTGCCGCTCGATCTACCTGAGCCTTGGGCAGACGTACTGATCGCAGGTATTGCGAAAATTGATGGCTGCGCGACACCTGTAGGAGCACAGCTTGCTGGCGATAGCGATCTCACGGACGCCATCGCTGGCAAGCCATGCTCCTACAGGAGCTCAGCGTATGCTGGCCAACAGGCTGCGGGCGGTTTGCTTCAAGGATTCGTCACTGTCCTTGAGTAACTCGTTCAATAGCGCAATGGCGCTGTCCAGATCACCGTCGTCGATGCAGTTCTGCGCCTCTTCCAGTTTGCCGGGGTGGATCTCTTCGTGCTCAGGCACTGCGAGCCCGCCCGACAACGGCTCAAGTTCCAGAGGCGGCGATGCATCGGCGAAATCGTCGAGAAAGCCATCGTCCAACGGTTCCAGCTGATCCACGGGTTCAGCCATTGCCGCTGTTGTGTCGGACGGACAGGCCAGATCCCAGCTCGAATCCATCGACAAGTCATCCAGATTCAACTGGAACTCATCCTCTACCGAGGCAGCAGGTTCAGCCGTCGTTTCAGCCGTCGACTCAAGAGTCGCCAACGATTGTGCACTGGCCAGTTTCGGCGAACGTGCGCGAATCTGCTCCAGCACCTCGGCACTGTAACCCGCTTCATGCAAACTGTTTTCATGCTCCGAATAAGCTGCGCTGTCGCCCTGCAGTCCCAGCACCTCCAACAGTTTCAGGTTCAAATCGCTGCGCTGCGGCTCTTTGAGCAAGGCTTCGCGCAATAGACTGGCCGCCTCGGCGTAGCGGTCATAGGTCAGGTAGATACCGACGCCCTCAAGCACTTCTGCCCCATGAGCGGTTTCGCGGTTCGCAGGGGGAGACTGCGTCGCAGAAAGCTCAATCGATGGTTTCTGTGCACTATCGGGCGCTCCCCGACTGACCACCGGCTCATGTCGCGGCGCGGGTGCTGATACAGGCTGTACCCGCCGCCGACGGAGCGCAAACAGGCCCAGTAGCAATAGCACGCCAAGCACCAACAGGCCGCCGATCAGCCACAACGCCCAACCACTGCTCGTCTCATCCACAGCGGCTATGGGCACCGGAATTGGCACGACGGGAATGACGGGGGCGGGTAAAGGTTTTTTGGCTTCGGCCAACTCGGTTTGCAGATCGCTGACTTGCTTGCGCTGGCTGGCGATCTGTTCATCCTGGGCTTGTAGCCGGGTGTTCAACTGATCGATCGTTTGTTTCAGTTGCTGGTTTTCCAGGACGCTGGCTGCCAGCGATTCGGAAGTCGGATCGGTAGCCGCAGGCGCCGTGCTCGCTGGAGCAACAGCTGGCGTTTTGGCGGGTGCGGCAGCAGTGGGTTGCTGGCTGATCGCCGGGGCTGGCTCGACATCACTCGCCGGTACGATCCCCGGTGAGCCCGGTGGATCGATCAGCAGCGTGTATTCGCGCAGCAGATGCCCATTGGGCTGGTTCGCCTGCACCAGAAAATTCAGGAACGGTTCATTGACCGGCTTGCTGGACACCACCCGAATCACGCTGCGATTGCCACGCAAAACGACGGTAAAACGCAGGTCGTTGAGAAAAAACACTCGCTCGACACCGGCGCGGGCGAACTCATCCGCCGTCGCCAGGCTGACCGAGAGTTCACCGTCACTCAGGGCACCGGGATCGACCAAGGCGATTTCGGCATTCAACGGCTGGTTCAAGGCTGAGTGCAACGTGATGTCGCCCAACCCCAACGCGGGTGCCAATGCGGAGTAACTCAAGGCACCGGCGACCGACAACAGGCTGACGGAGCGCCGTAACACAGACTGCAAACTCTCGAGCATGAGCATTCCTTAGCTAACCAGAATCAACCTGTGCGCATTCGCACGTCCAGTGTGAACACGTAATTGCCTGGTAGTTCTTATAGTCTGCTCTGCGCCAGTTCTCAAAAGTCTGCGGTGTGGTTATGCCTCAAGATTTTTCCAGATTGGCCAAAATGTGCCCATGGACCCGCATACACACCCGCATATCTTCCTCGTTGACACCCTCGAACAGCTCATGGCGCAACTCGGCGGCAATGGTTTCAATTTGTTCGATCAAGGGACGGGCGGGCGCACACAGCACGATCTTTTTCGCCCGGCGGTCTTCCGCCACCGCCTGACGCTGCACCAGGCCTTGGGTTTCCAGGCTATCGAGCAGGCGCGCCAGTGTCGGTCCTTCAACACCGACGCTTTGTGCCAACTCACGCTGAGTGGGGGCTTCTTCGAAACGCGCCAGGTGCAACAGCACCAGCCAGCGGGCCTGGGACAGGCCAAGACCGGCAAGACGGCGATCCAGTTCGGCGCGCCAGCCGCGAGACATCTGCGCCAACTGCATGCCAAAACGGTGTTGATCGGTTAACGGCATAAAAAACTCATGGTTAGACTGAAATAGGCTGAAACTAATTATTAGTCAGCTAAGCATGGCCCTCGACTCTAGGCAAGGCTCGGTCTGTACTGAATCGTTACATCTTGATCTTCGACACTTAAATTTCAAACTCCGACTGCAATGCCGCTCTCACACAGTACAAAACGCCCTCGGGAACACGACCGGCAAACAACGCGGAAATCTCCGACACCGGCGGCAACTCGCCCTCGCCGTCCAGGAAGGCGTCCTGGACTTCACCCATCAGGTCTTCCGGAAGGTCCAGTGCCTGCTCCAGCGACAGTTGCTGCTTGCCGATGGCCTCGGCGAGCATCGTGTACACGTTCTTTTCCGAACACTGCAACTGACCGGCAATCTGCATCGGCGTCATGCCGGCGCGCGCCAGTGTGATCAATTCGTGACGCAGGTCGGCAACCACTTTCGGCGCCTCGGCCTGGCCGCCCAGCACTTCGAGGAAGGCCTCGCCATAGCGCTCCAGCTTGCGTGCACCGACACCGCTGACCTTGGCCATCTCCGGCAACGAGCTTGGCTGGCTGCGAAGCATTTCGAGCAAGGTCGAATCGGGGAAGATGACGTACGGCGGCACGCCATGCTCTCCGGCGAGCTTGCGGCGCAGGGCGCGCAAAGCTTCCCACTGCTCGCGTTCTTCGCCTCGCACCAACTGGCTGGCCTGGCTGGTGCTGCTGCTTTTCGCGGTGGTTTGCGGTTTGAGGTCGCGGCGCAGCTCCAGGGTCACTTCGCCCTTGAGCAACGGCCGGCAGCTGTCGCTTAAACGCAGGCCGCCGTAGCCTTCCAGATCGATGTCCGCCAGACCGCGCGCCACCAACTGCCGGAAAAGGGAACGCCATTCACCTTCGGCCCGCGCCTTGCCGACACCAAATACCGACAGATGCTGATGGCCGAAGCTGCGGACTTTTTCGTTGTCCTTGCCCAGCAACACGTCCACCAAATGCCCGACGCCATAACGCTGGCCGGTGCGGTAGATCGCCGACAGTGCCTGACGGGCGGGTTCGGTGGCGTCCCAGGTCTGCACACCGTCGACACAGTTGTCGCAATGCCCGCAGGGCTGCGGCATGTCTTCGTCGAAATAGGCCAGCAGCGTCTGACGGCGGCAGCGGGTTTCTTCACACAGCGAGAGCATGGCGTCGAGCTTGTGCTGCTCCAGACGCTTGTGGCGCTCATCGCCTTCGGAGTTCTGCAGCATCTGCTTGAGCATCACCACGTCTTGCAGGCCGTAAGCCATCCAGGCATCTGCCGGCAGACCGTCACGGCCACCCCGACCGGTTTCCTGATAATAGGCCTCAAGGGACTTTGGCAAGTCCAGATGCGCGACAAAGCGCACGTTGGGTTTGTCGATGCCCATGCCGAATGCCACGGTGGCGACCATGATCAGGCCTTCCTCGTTGAGGAAGCGCTTCTGGTGGTGAGCCCGCGTATCGTTGGGCAGGCCGGCATGGTACGGCAGTGCCGGGAAACCTTGCTCGCTGAGGAACACCGCTACTTCGTCGACCTTCTTGCGCGACAGGCAATAGACGATGCCGGCATCGCTGCGCCGTTCAGCCAAAAACGCCAGCAACTGCTTGCGCGGCTGCTCCTTGGGCACGATGCGGTAAAAAATGTTCGGCCGATCGAAACTCGACAGAAAGCGCTCGGCGTTCTGCAGATGCAGGCGCTCGACGATTTCTTCCCGGGTGCGCTTGTCGGCCGTGGCGGTCAGGGCAATGCGCGGGACGTTGGGGAACAGTTCCGCCAACTGGCCCAGTTGCAGGTATTCCCGGCGGAAATCGTGCCCCCATTGGGACACGCAGTGAGCTTCGTCGATGGCAAACAGCGCGATTTCAAGACTTTGCAGGAATGCCAGCATCCGTGGCTGGACCAGGCGCTCAGGTGCCAGGTACAGCATCTTCACTTCGCCGCGCTTGATCCGCGCCGCCAGATCGCGCTGTTGCTCGGCGCTCAAGGTCGAATTGAGCGCCGCCGCGGCCACACCGAGTTCTTCGAGGGTCGCAACCTGATCGTCCATCAAGGCAATCAGCGGTGAAACCACCACCGCCAAGCCATCGCGCAACAGTGCCGGGACCTGGAAGCACAGCGATTTGCCGCCGCCGGTCGGCATCAGCACCAGAGCGTCACCGCCGCTGGCCACGCGCTCAATGATGGCACCCTGACGGCCACGAAAACTGTCGTAGCCGAAGATGTCCTTGAGGACGCGCTGAGCCTGTTCGAGCATGAAAAACTCCAAATGGTGCTGAATATCCCTGTGTGCAGGCTGGATCAAAAAACCACGTTGTCACGGACAGATCCGTAAGCGGATTTGTCCGGGATCGTCGCGACACCTGCAGGGATTTGCAAAACGCGCGAGTATACCCGAGCGATACCGGGCAATGGGGGTCACTGACGAATAGCCTCCCCGCCCAGATCAACAATTCCCTACGGATCGGGATTAGACTGGTCTGGAATGCGGGCAAATCTGCCGTGCGGCTGGCCGGACCGCTCAAGAACGCCTAGAATTGGGCATCGTATATTCCCAAGGTAGTCCTTCAATGTCCTTCGCTGAGCAACTAACCCGCCTGCAAGCCTTCCTCGACGCCGACGAGCTGCATGACGAGGCGCTGGACTATGTGGCCGCCCACGGCTACCTGACGGCGCTGTCGATCTGTTCCGAGACGGTGCCTGATCGTGAGTGGATCGACGCGCTGTTCGCCGAAGAGCCGCATTATCGCGATGACGCCGAGCGTCAGGAAATCGAATCGACCCTGTTGGCCCTCAAGGCTCATATCGCTCGCCAACTGGCGTCCGATGAAGAGTTCGAGCTGCCATGCGACCTGGACCTGGGCGAAGAGCCGGATGATTCCGACCTGCGCGGCTGGTGCATCGGTTTCATGGAAGGCGTATTCCTGCGTGAAGAAGCCTGGTTCGAAACCGCCGAAGACGAAGTCAGCGAAATGCTGCTGCCGATCATGGTCGGTTCCGGCCTGTTCGACGAACAGCCAGAGTTCTCCGACATCGCGGCCGACGCCAACCTGATGGACGACATGATCGTGCAGATCCCGGAAGCCCTGACCGCGCTGTACCTGCTGTGCAACGCGCCAGACGAAAAACCGGCGATCCTCAAGCCTCGTCACCACTAAGTCGTTGCCTGTGGCTGACCCCATAGGCAAACGCCCCCTGATCCTGCGCTACGTGCTGCTGGCCATCGGCTGGCTGAGCGTAGCGTTGGGGGTGATCGGGATCTTCCTGCCTGTACTGCCCACCACCCCTTTCCTGCTGTTGGCGGCCGCCTGTTTCGCCCGCAGTTCGCCGCGCTTTTATCAATGGCTGGTCGAGCATCCACGACTCGGCCCCTGGATTCGCGACTATCTGGACGGCAACGGCATTCCGCTCAAGGGCAAGGTCTACGCCATTGGCCTGATGTGGCTGAGTATCGGCCTGTCCTGCATCCTCGTCCCACTGCCCTGGGCACGCGGCTTCATGCTGACCAGCGCAGTGCTGGTGACGGTGTATATCCTGCGGCAGAAAACCCTGATCAAACCCTGAATACGCCTCGCCACCTAAGCTCAACGATCCCCCCACCCCCGACAATCTGCCCTGCTTCCCGCAAAACAGCGCCTAAACTCCAGGCATCTGCACGTCTGCGGCCAGACATATCCCGTCGTCCAGGAAGGTCAACGCTCCGGAGCGTCTCATGTCGCTACTCAAACAGTTGTTTTTGGCCATCTGCCTATTCTTGCTGGTCGCCTTCAGCGGCAGTTTCTTTGTCAGCCTGGAAAGCTCGCGTGCGCAGATACTCAGCCAATTGCGCTCCCATGCCCAGGACACTGCCACCGCACTGGGGCTGTCGTTGACCACACAGATCGACGACCTGGCGATGATTGAATTGATGGTCAGCTCGGTCTTCGACAGTGGCTACTTTTCCAGTATCCGGGTCATCAATATCGAGGACGAGCGCGTCCTGGTCGAGCGCAATGCGGTCGCCACCACCGAACGCGTACCGGGTTGGTTCGTCGATCTGGTGAACCTGCATCCGCAAGGCGGGGATGCGTTGGTGATGCGTGGTTGGGAGCAAGCCGCGCGCGTTGAAGTGGTGAGCAACCCACAGTTCGTCCTGAGCAAACTGTGGGACAGTACCCTCGGCAGCCTGATCTGGTTACTGCTGTGCGGGTTGCTCAGCGCGATGTTCGGCGGCTGGTTGCTGCGTCGGCAACTGCGCCCGCTCGACGCCATGGTCAAACAGGCCGAAGCCATCAACAAACGCGAGTTTCTCAGCCTGCCGAAGGTGCCCAGAACCCCGGAACTCAAACGCGTGGTGCTGGCGATGAACCAAATGGTCGAAAAGCTCAAAGGGCTGTTTGCCGAAGAAGCTGCACGAAGCGAACAACTGCGCGCCGAGTCGTTTCAGGACAGTCTCACGGGGCTGGCCAACCGCCGTTTGCTCAACGAACAACTCACCGATCAGTTGCTGGTGACCGAGCAGAGCAGCGCCGGACACCTGCTGATGTTGCGGATCAATGACCTGACCGGGCTCAACCAGCGACTGGGTGGCCAGCGCACCGACGCGCTGATCAGCGCCGTGGCTCAGTTACTCAAGCGCCTGACTCAACAGCCGGATCGCCATACCTGGCTGGCCGCACGCAATCGGGGCGGTGAGTTCAGCCTGCTGACCCCAGGCCTGGACAGCAAGGACGCAGCGCGCCTGGCCGCAGAGATCAGCGCCACTCTGGAAAACCTGCGTCTGACCGGCGCCAGCGACTGCATGCCAGTGGCGCATCTGGGAATCGTCGCCTACACACCCGGCGAAGCCTCCACCGACATTCTGCTGCGCCTCGATCAGGCACTGACTCAGGCCCAGCAGCATCCCGAACGGCCGTGGGTGCATCTGCAGCAGTCCGATAACCCACCGAACCATACGCAGCACGACTGGCGCAGCTGGATCGATGACGCCCTGACTCACGGCAAAATGCAGCTGTACTTCCAACCCGTGGTGCAATGCGCCGACACCAGCCAGGTGCTGCACCACAAGGTGCTGGCGCGCCTGCTCGATCCGCAGGGCAAAGCCATTTGCGCCGGGCACTTTCTACCCTGGATAGAACGGCTGGGCTGGTCGGCGCGATTCGACCTGGCAATGCTCGAACACACCCTCGACTACCTTGCCGAACACCCTTGGCCGCTGGCCCTGAGCTTGTCCGGCAGTACCCTGCGCGATGCCGCGCAACGGCGCCTGATCCTCGATATGCTCGACGGCCTGCCCAGCCTCGGCCCCTTGCTGACCCTTGAACTCGACGAACGCCAACTGCCGCTTCCCGAAGAGCTGCGTCAACTGTGCCTGAGCCTGCACGGCACCGGCTACGGGATCGGCCTGCAGCACTTCGGTGGCAGCTTCAGCCAGATCGGCAACCTCACCCAACTCGGTTTGGCCTACCTGAAAATCGACGGCAGCTACATTCGCGCCATCGACCAACAAAGCGACAAGCGCCTGTTCATCGAAGCCATTTTCCGCGCGACCAACAGCATCGATTTGCCGCTGATTGCCGAGCAGATAGAAACGCAGGGGGAACTGGAGGCAATCAGGTCGCTGGGACTGTTCGGCGTCATGGGCCGGCTGATCGGACCGCCAGCGCCGATGTAGGCGATGCTTTGGCTTTGCCTGGCAGCCCGGGAGGCAAATGTTTGCCCCCCCGGGTAGCTCCAGTCTGTCAGGTCTTCAGCGTATGGTCAGCATCCCCGAACCAGGCACGCACAAGATCGGTGCCGGCCGTGCCAGCGTTGGCAAGGACCGCCACATCAGTGAAATGCGCACCATTGGCTGCACCATCGGTATCCACCTTCACGGTGATGTCGCTGCCGGACTTCGCCAGTTGGACGAAGTCTGACACCTGGCTGCTGCCGCTAACGAAGTTGGCCTTGAGCAGCGCGGAGAGGTCGAGCGTGTCACCTTCCGCGAAGTTGTAGTCGAGGATGGTGTCGCCGCCGTCGTTCGGGCTGAGGTAGGCGAATACATCGGCTCCTGCGCCACCGCTGAGTATGTCCTCCCCGCCACGTCCCGCGAGAATGTCGTTGCCGTCGCCGCCACTGACCACGTCCGCGAGCATGCTGCCCACCAGTGTACCGCTGGATACGCCGTGGTAATCGACCAGGGTGCCGGCTGCGCCGCCGTCGGTGACATGGAAGTCGGCCGCCGAGTAGTGCCCCAGCAGGTTCATTTCGGCCCGATGCACGCCGTCGTCCACCGTCAGCAGGCCGCCGGAGCCAAGGGCATTGGCGCTGTAGCCGAGCTGGGTGTTGGCGCCGAAGGCAATATCGCCGAACATCAGCGAGTCATTGCTTTCGAGTCCGAGAATGCCGACCAGCGAGCCGGCATCCGCGGCGTGCTCCACGATCAGCGTACCCGCACCTTCTCCGTGGAAGGCGACTGACGCGTGGGCGCCGCCGCCGAAGATCAAGCTGGCGTCGCCATCGATTGTGGCACTGCCGTTGCCGGTTACGTCTGCCAGCAGGCGCAGGTCGCCGCCATTGGCCCACAGGTGACCGGAGTTATCGACTGCGCTGGTCACCGTCATGCCCCCCGTGCCCGTGGATTCCAGCACGCCGCTGTTGACTATGGTGTGGGAGCCGGTGTCGAGCACCAGGCTGTTCAGCCCGTCGGCCTGGATCAGCCCCTCATTGACCAGCACCATTTGCCCTGCGCCGAGTTGGCCGGCACCGGAGATGTGGTTGTCGACGTTGGTCAGCACGGTGTCGGCGCTGCCACCGAAAATCACGTTGTGCGCGCTGTCGGATAGCAGCACATGTCCGCCGCCGGTCAAGGTCGCGCCACGGAAGAGGATTTCCAGGTCGGTTTCAGTGCCGGTGGAGCCGAGCTCGATGGTGCCGCTGTTATGGATGCTGCCACCAAACGGCATGATCGCCCCGTTGGCAATGCTGATGGTGCCGGTATTGGTGGTGAGCGGATCCACATCGAACTGGAAGTTCGCTTCGCTCAAGCCCGCCGCATCGACACCTTTCAGGGTTACCGTCTGGCCGGACCCCATGCTGATCAACGCATTGCCGTTTGCGTCATGAGCGATGCTCAAGTCAGCAAAGCCGGTAACGCCCGTGAAGCCGATCAAGTCGATTTTGTCCGCTGCCGTATCGAAGCTGTGGATGACGTTGTTGCCAACCGGCTGAGCGAACACGAACAGGTCAGCACCGCTGGAGGCAGTGAGGTTGTCGTCCGCTGACAAGGCGAAGATCGGCGAGCCGGGGGCGTAGGCTTCGACGTTGTCGGAAACGATATGAGTGCTTGTACTGCCGTCCGCATTGGTCCATCCGTAAGTTACTGTGAGTTCCATCGCACCGGCATAGGTGGATGGCGTCATGACCGTCAGTGCGGAGGGGTCGCTGGTCTGTATCGTCCAACTACCGTCACCGTTTCTGGTTCCGGCACTCAGTACCCAATTTATCGGAACCCCGCTCACCTTGTAGGTAATGACCTCAGAGGTGTCGGGCGTGGGATCGGTCAGTGCCAGGTTGATAGCCTCGCCGGCTACGCCAGCCGGAGCTGCCACATGGATTGTGACTGTGTGCAAGAGACTATTTGCAGCTCCATCGTTGGTCACCACGTTCACGATTCGGTCGGTAACGTTGTGGCTTCCGGTCTTGGTGTCGGTGTACTGAACGCCTTTGAGGATAGTCTGGTAGGTGGCCTGGCTAGCCGAGCCAGTGATCGTCAGTGTATAGATCCCATTGTTTGCGCCACTGGCAACACCGGTCACCGTCAACCCCGTAGCGGCGGTCGATGCTGACGCGTTCAGAGAGAGCATTTCCCTGACGTTCGAATTGTTGCTGTCCATAGCGTTCGTCAACGTGACAGTCATTGACGACAGGTTCGGCGAGTCGACGTCGGTGACCGTCGCCAACGGCGCAATCAATAACTGCGAGGTGCCTGTTGGATAGTTCGCCGTTGCGTCATTGCCCGCGCTGCCACCATTCAAGTCCACTATCGGCGCGTCATTGGTTGCCGCCACAGTGACGGTCGTCGTTGCGACGTTGCTCGCGTGGTTAGCAGCAGAGCCGTCATCCACTTGGAAGCTAATCGTGCGCGGTGCCGTCGACGGGTTGTCGCTGGTGTCGGAGTAGGTCACCGAACGTAGCGCGGCTTGATAGTTCGCCACCGACGACGTCCCGCTTAGTGTCAGCACGCCAGTGCTTGCGTTGTAGCTGCCGCTGATGCCGTTCTGGTTGGTGAACCCGAGTACGTCCTGACCCGAGGCAAAGTTGCTGGTGATCGATACCGTAGCGCCCGTTAGGTTGCTACTGTCGACATCGGTGACCGTCAGCACCGAGTTGATCGCCGTCGCTGCCTGGTTCTCTGTGTACGACAGAGAACCACCTGCCGTCATTACCGGAGCATCGTTGGTACCGGTGATGGTCACGTCCACCGTGGAACTCGAGAGTGCCCCGTACTGGTCCTGCATCTGGTAACTGAGTGTCACGTGTTCGACCACCCCTTGCGCCAGGTGGTCGAAGTCAGTTCCGGGGTTGAACAGCAGCTGGTTGCCGACCACGCTGGCCGTACCCTTGTTTGCCGGCGCACTGGCCGAGTTCAGCGTGAACAGGTGGCCGTCATCGACATCGGTGTCGTTGGCCAGCACGTTGATGGTCAGGGTCTGGTTTTCCGTACCGGCAGCGACATCGGCCACTGCTACCGGACCGTCGTTGGTGCCGGTGATGGTCACGTCCACCGTGGAGCTCGAGAGCGCGCCGTGTTCATCCTGCATCTGGTAAGTGAGCGTCACGTGCTCGACCGCACCCTGCGCCAGATGGTCGAAATCACTTCCCGGGGTGAACACCAGCTGGTTGTCGACCACGCTGGCCGTGCCTTTGTTTGCCGGCGCGCTGGCCGAGTTCAGCGTGAACGCGTGGCCGTCATCGACATCGGTGTCGTTGGCCAGCACGTTGATGGTCAGGGTCTGGTTTTCCGTGCCGGCGGCCGTATCGGCCACCGCCACCGGTGCGTCGTTGGTGCCGGTGATGGTCACGTCCACCGTGGAGCTTGAGAGCGCTCCGTACTGGTCCTGCATCTGGTAAGTGAGCGTCACGTGCTCGACCGCACCCTGCGCCAGGTGGTCGAAATCAGCCCCCGGGTTGAACAGCAGCTGGTTGCCGACCACGCTGGCCGAGCCTTTGTTTGCCGGCGCGCTGGCCGAGTTCAGCGTGAACGCGTGACCGTCGTCGACATCGGTGTCGTTGGCCAGCACGTTGATGCTCAGGGTCTGGTTTTCCGTACCGGCGGCCGTATCGGCCACTGCCACCGGCGCGTCGTTGGTGCCGGTGATGGTCACGTCCACCGTGGAACTCGAGAGCGCGCCGTGTTCATCCTGCATCTGGTAATTGAGCGTCACGTGCTCGACCGCACCCTGCGCCAGATGGTCGAAATCACTTCCCGGGGTGAACACCAGCTGGTTGTCGACCACGCTGGCTGTACCCTTGTTTGCCGGCGCGCTGGCCGAGTTCAGCGTGAACAGGTGGCCGTCATCGACATCGGTGTCGTTGGCCAGCACGTTGATGCTCAGGGTCTGGTTTTCCGTGCCGGCGGCCGTATCGGCCACCGCCACCGGCGCGTCGTTGGTGCCGGTGATGGTCACGTCCACCGTGGAGCTCGAGAGCGCCCCGTACTGGTCCTGCATCTGGTAACTGAGTGTCACGTGTTCGACCACGCCTTGCGCCAGGTGGTCGAAGTCAGTTCCGGGGGTGAACAGCAGCTGGTTGCCGACCACGCTGGCCGTGCCTTTGTTTGCCGGCGCGCTGGCCGAGTTCAGCGTGAACAGGTGGCCGTCATCGACATCGGTGTCGTTGGCCAGCACGTTGATGCTCAGGGTCTGGTTTTCCGTACCGGCGGCCGTATCGGCCACTGCTACCGGCGCGTCGTTGGTGCCGGTGATGGTCACGTCCACCGTGGAACTCGAGAGCGCCCCGTACTGATCCTGCATCTGGTAAGTGAGCGTCACGTGCTCGACCACCCCTTGCGCCAGATGATCGAAGTCGCTCCCCGGATTGAACACCAGCTGGTTGCCGACCACGCTGGCACTGCCTTTGTTTGCCGGCGCGCTGGCCGAGTTCAGCGTGAACAGGTGGCCGTCGTCAGCGTCGGTGTCGTTGGCCAGCACGTTGATGGTCAGGGTCTGGTTTTCCGTGCCGGCGGCCGTATCGGCCACCGCCACCGGCGCGTCGTTGGTGCCGGTGATCGTGACGTCCACCGTGGAACTCGAGAGCGCGCCGTGTTCATCCTGCATCTGGTAAGTGAGCGTCACGTGCTCGACCACGCCCTGTGCCAGATGATCGAAGTCGCTCCCCGGATTGAACACCAGCTGGTTGCCGACCACGCTGGCCGTGCCCTTGCTTGCCGGCGCACTGGCCGAGTTCAGCGTGAACGCGTGACCGTCGTCGACGTCGGTGTCGTTGGCCAGCACGTCGATGCTCAGGGTCTGGTTTTCCGTACCGGCGGCCGTATCGGCCACCGCCACCGGTGCGTCGTTGGTGCCGGTGATGGTCACGTCTACCGTGGAGCTCGAGAGCGCGCCGTGTTCGTCCTGCATCTGGTAACTGAGCGTCACGTGCTCGACCACCCCTTGCGCCAGGTGGTCGAAGTCGCTTCCCGGATTGAACTGCAACTGGTTGCCGACCACGCTGGCACTGCCCTGGCCGATTGGCGCACTGGCGCTGACCAAGGTGAACGCGTGACCGTCGTCGACATCGGTGTCGTTGGCCAACACGTCGATGCTCAGGGTCTGGTTTTCCGTACCGGCGGCGACATCGGCCACCGCTACCGGCGCGTCGTTGGTGCCGGTGATGGTCACGTCTACGCTGCTGGTCGAGATTGCACCGTGCTCGTCGGTCATGGTGTAGCTGAGCGTGACGCTGGCCGTGGCGCCCTGCGCCAAATGATCAAAATCGCTTCCCGGATTGAACTGCAACTGGTTGCCAACCACGCTGGCACTGCCTTGGCCGATTGGCGCACTGGCGCTGACCAAGGTGAATGCGTGGCCGTCGTCGACATCGGTGTCGTTGGCCAGCACGTCGATGGTCAGGGTCTGGTTTTCCGTACCGGCAGCGACATCGGCCACTGCTACCGGACCGTCGTTGGTGCCGGTGATGGTCACGTCCACCGTGGAGCTCGAGAGCGCGCCGTGTTCATCCTGCATCTGGTAAGTGAGCGTCACGTGCTCGACCGCACCCTGCGCCAGATGGTCGAAATCACTTCCCGGGGTGAACACCAGCTGGTTGTCGACCACGCTGGCCGTGCCTTTGTTTGCCGGCGCGCTGGCCGAGTTCAGCGTGAACGCGTGGCCGTCATCGACATCGGTGTCGTTGGCCAGCACGTTGATGGTCAGGGTCTGGTTTTCCGTGCCGGCGGCCGTATCGGCCACCGCCACCGGTGCGTCGTTGGTGCCGGTGATGGTCACGTCCACCGTGGAGCTTGAGAGCGCTCCGTACTGGTCCTGCATCTGGTAAGTGAGCGTCACGTGCTCGACCGCACCCTGCGCCAGGTGGTCGAAATCAGCCCCCGGGTTGAACAGCAGCTGGTTGCCGACCACGCTGGCCGAGCCTTTGTTTGCCGGCGCGCTGGCCGAGTTCAGCGTGAACGCGTGACCGTCGTCGACATCGGTGTCGTTGGCCAGCACGTTGATGCTCAGGGTCTGGTTTTCCGTACCGGCGGCCGTATCGGCCACTGCCACCGGCGCGTCGTTGGTGCCGGTGATGGTCACATCTACGCTGCTGGTCGAGATCGCGCCATGCTCGTCGGTCATGGTGTAGCTGAGTGTGACACTGGCCGTGGCGCCTTGCGCCAGATGATCGAAGTCAGTCCCCGGATTGAACTGCAACTGGTTGCCCGCGACGCTGGCACTGCCCTGGTTTGCCGGTGCACTGGCGCTGACCAAGGTGAATGCGTGACCGTCGTCGACATCGGTGTCGTTGGCCAGCACGTCAATGGTCAGGGTCTGGTTTTCCGTACCGGCGGCCGTATCGGCCACCGCCACCGGTGCGTCGTTGGTGCCGGTGATCGTCACGTCCACCGTGGAGCTTGAGAGCGCTCCGTACTGGTCCTGCATCTGGTAAGTGAGCGTCACGTGCTCGACCACCCCTTGCGCCAGGTGGTCGAAGTCAGACCCCGGATTGAACTGCAACTGGTTGCCCGTGACGCTGGCACTGCCTTGGCCGATTGGCGCACTGGCGCTGACCAAGGTGAATGCATGGCCGTCGTCGACATCGGTGTCGTTGCCCAGCACGTCAATGCTCAGGGTCTGGTTTTCCGTGCCGGCGGCCGTATCGGCCACCGCCACCGGCGCGTCGTTGGTGCCGGTGATGGTCACATCTACGCTGCTGGTCGAGATCGCGCCATGCTCGTCGGTCATGGTGTAGCTGAGCGTGACACTGGCCGTGGCGCCTTGCGCCAGATGATCAAAATCGCTTCCGGGGGTGAACAACAACTGGTTGCCGACCACGCTGGCACTGCCTTGGCCGATTGGCGCGCTGGCGCTGACCAAGGTGAATGCATGGCCGTCGTCGACGTCGGTGTCATTGGCCAGCACGTCGACCGTCAGGGGTTGGTTTTCCGTACCGGCGGCCGTATCGGCCACCGCCACCGGCGCGTCGTTGGTGCCGGTGATGGTCACGTCCACCGTGGAACTCGAGAGTGCCCCGTGTTCATCCTGCATCTGGTAAGTGAGCATCACGTGCTCGACCACGCCCTGCGCCAGGTGATCAAAATCACTTCCCGGATTGAACTGCAACTGGTTGCCCGCGACGCTGGCACTGCCTTGGCCGATTGGCGCACTGGCGCTGACCAAGGTGAATGCATGACCGTCGTCGACGTCGGTGTCATTGGCCAGCACGTCAATGGTCAGGGTCTGGTTTTCCGTACCGGCGGCGACATCGGCCACCGCTACCGGCGCGTCGTTGGTGCCGGTGATGGTCACGTCCACCGTGGAGCTCGAGAGCGCGCCGTGTTCATCCTGCATCTGGTAAGTGAGCGTCACGTGCTCGACCACGCCCTGCGCCAGATGGTCGAAATCACTTCCCGGGTTGAACAGCAGCTGGTTGCCGACCACGCTGGCCGTACCCTTGTTTGCCGGCGCACTGGCCGAGTTCAGCGTGAACAGGTGGCCGTCGTCGACATCGGTGTCGTTGGCCAGCACGTTGATGGTCAGGGTCTGGTTTTCCGTGCCAGCGGCCGTATCGGCCACTGCCACCGGCGCGTCGTTGGTGCCGGTGATCGTCACGTCCACCGTGGAGCTCGAGAGCGCGCCGTATTCGTCCTGCATCTGGTAAGTGAGCGTCACGTGCTCGACCACGCCCTGCGCCAGGTGATCAAAATCACTTCCCGGATTGAACTGCAACTGGTTGCCCGTGACGCTGGCACTGCCTTGGCCGATCGGCGCACTGGCGCTGACCAAGGTGAATGCGTGGCCGTCGTCGACATCGGTGTCGTTGGCCAGCACGTTGATGGTCAGCGTCTGGTTTTCCGTGCCAGCGGCCGTATCGGCCACTGCCACCGGCGCGTCGTTGGTGCCGGTGATCGTCACGTCCACCGTGGAGCTCGAGAGCGCGCCGTATTCGTCCTGCATCTGATAACTGAACGTCACGTGCTCGACCACCCCTTGTGCCAGGTGATCAAAATCGCTTCCCGGGGTGAACAGCAGCTGGTTGTCGACCACGCTGGCACTGCCCTTGTTTGCCGGCGCGCTGGCCGAGTTCAGCGTGAACGCGTGACCGTCGTCGACATCGGTGTCATTGGCCAGCACGTCGATGCTCAGTGTCTGGTTTTCCGTGCCGGCAGCCGTATCGGCCACCGCCACCGGTGCGTCGTTGGTGCCGGTGATGGTCACATCCACCGTGGAACTCGAGAGCGCACCGTGTTCGTCCTGCATCTGATAACTGAGCGTCACGTGCTCGACCACGCCCTGTGCCAGATGATCGAAGTCGCTCCCCGGATTGAACACCAGCTGGTTGCCGACCACGCTGGCCGTGCCCTTGCTTGCTGGCGCACTGGCCGAGTTCAGCGTGAACGCGTGACCGTCGTCGACGTCGGTGTCGTTGGCCAGCACGTCGATGCTCAGGGTCTGGTTTTCCGTACCGGCGGCCGTATCGGCCACTGCCACCGGCGCGTCGTTGGTGCCGGTGATGGTCACATCTACGCTGCTGGTCGAGATCGCGCCATGCTCGTCGGTCATGGTGTAGCTGAGTGTGACACTGGCCGTGGCGCCTTGCGCCAGATGATCGAAGTCAGTCCCCGGATTGAACTGCAACTGGTTGCCCGCGACGCTGGCACTGCCCTGGTTTGCCGGTGCACTGGCGCTGACCAAGGTGAATGCATGTCCGTCGTCGACGTCGGTGTCGTTGGCCAGCACGTCAATGGTCAGGGTCTGGTTTTCCGTACCGGCGGCCGTATCGGCCACCGCCACCGGTGCGTCGTTGGTGCCGGTGATCGTCACGTCCACCGTGGAGCTTGAGAGCGCTCCGTACTGGTCCTGCATCTGGTAAGTGAGCGTCACGTGCTCGACCACCCCTTGTGCCAGGTGATCAAAATCACTTCCCGGATTGAACTGCAACTGGTTGCCCGTGACGCTGGCACTGCCTTGACCAATTGGCGCACTGGCGCTGACCAAGGTGAATGCATGGCCGTCGTCGACGTCGGTGTCGTTGGCCAACACGTCGATGCTCAGGGTCTGGTTTTCCGTACCGGCGGCGACATCGGCCACCGCTACCGGCGCGTCGTTGGTACCGGTGATGGTCACGTCTACGCTGCTGGTCGAGATTGCACCGTGCTCGTCGGTCATGGTGTAGCTGAGCGTGACGCTGGCCGTGGCGCCCTGCGCCAAATGATCAAAATCGCTTCCCGGATTGAACTGCAACTGGTTGCCGACCACGCTGGCACTGCCTTGGCCGATTGGCGCACTGGCGCTGACCAAGGTGAACGCGTGACCGTCGTCGACATCGGTGTCATTGGCCAGCACGTCGATGCTCAGGGTCTGGTTTTCCGTACCGGCGGCCGTATCGGCCACCGCCACCGGCGCGTCATTGGTGCCGGTGATCGTCACGTCCACCGTGGAACTCGAGAGTGCCCCGTACTGGTCCTGCATCTGGTAACTGAGTGTCACGTGTTCGACCACACCCTGCGCCAGGTGGTCGAAATCAGCCCCCGGGTTGAACTGCAACTGGTTGCCGACCACGCTGGCCGTGCCCTTGTTTGCCGGCGCGCTGGCCGAGTTCAGCGTGAACGCGTGACCGTCGTCGACATCGGTGTCGTTGGCCAGCACGTTGATGCTCAGGGTCTGGTTTTCCGTACCGGCGGCCGTATCGGCCACCGCCACCGGCGCGTCGTTGGTGCCGGTGATCGTCACGTCCACCGTGGAACTCGAGAGCGCGCCGTGTTCATCCTGCATCTGGTAACTGAGCGTCACATGCTCGACCACCCCTTGCGCCAGATGATCGAAGTCGCTCCCCGGATTGAACACCAGCTGGTTGCCGACCACGCTGGCCGTGCCCTTGCTTGCCGGCGCACTGGCCGAGTTCAGCGTGAACAGGTGGCCGTCATCGACATCGGTGTCGTTGGCCAGCACGTCGATGCTC
Organism: Pseudomonas helvetica; assembly: GCF_039908645.1. Taxonomy (NCBI): domain Bacteria; kingdom Pseudomonadati; phylum Pseudomonadota; class Gammaproteobacteria; order Pseudomonadales; family Pseudomonadaceae; genus Pseudomonas; species Pseudomonas helvetica. Next base: position 1,816,981 of record NZ_CP150917.1, on the reverse strand, counting down.
AGGGTCTGGTTTTCCGTACCGGCGGCGACATCGGCCACCGCTACCGGCGCGTCATTGGTGCCGGTGATGGTCACGTCCACCGTGGAACTCGAGAGCGCGCCGTGTTCATCCTGCATCTGGTAATTGAGCGTCACGTGCTCGACCACCCCTTGCGCCAGGTGGTCGAAGTCAGTTCCTGGGGTGAACAGCAGCTGGTTGCCGACCACGCTGGCCGTGCCTTTGTTTGCCGGCGCGCTGGCCGAGTTCAGCGTGAACAGGTGACCGTCGTCGACATCGGTATCGTTGCCCAGCACGTTGATGCTCAGGGTCTGGTTTTCCGTACCGGCGGCCGTATCGGCCACCGCCACCGGTGCGTCGTTGGTGCCGGTGATCGTCACGTCCACCGTGGAGCTTGAGAGCGCTCCGTACTGGTCCTGCATCTGGTAAGTGAGCGTCACGTGCTCGACCACCCCTTGTGCCAGGTGATCAAAATCACTTCCCGGATTGAACTGCAACTGGTTGCCCGTGACGCTGGCACTGCCTTGACCAATTGGCGCACTGGCGCTGACCAAGGTGAATGCATGGCCGTCGTCGACGTCGGTGTCGTTGGCCAACACGTCGATGCTCAGGGTCTGGTTTTCCGTACCGGCGGCGACATCGGCCACCGCTACCGGCGCGTCGTTGGTACCGGTGATCGTCACATCCACCGTGGAACTCGAGAGCGCCCCGTACTGGTCCTGCATCTGGTAAGTGAGCGTCACGTGTTCGACCACCCCTTGCGCCAGGTGGTCGAAGTCAGTTCCGGGGTTGAACAGCAGCTGGTTGCCGACCACGCTGGCCGTGCCCTTGTTTGCCGGCGCGCTGGCCGAGTTCAGTGTGAACAGGTGGCCGTCGTCGACATCGGTGTCGTTGGCCAGCACGTTGATGGTCAGGGTCTGGTTTTCCGTACCGGCAGCGACATCGGCCACTGCTACCGGACCGTCGTTGGTGCCGGTGATGGTCACGTCCACCGTAGAACTCGAGAGCGCCCCGTACTGATCCAGCATCTGGTAAGTGAGCGTCACGTGCTCGACCACCCCTTGTGCCAGGTGATCAAAATCACTTCCCGGATTGAACTGCAACTGGTTGCCCGTGACGCTGGCACTGCCTTGACCAATTGGCGCACTGGCGCTGACCAAGGTGAATGCATGGCCGTCGTCGACGTCGGTGTCGTTGGCCAGCACGTTGATGCTCAGGGTCTGGTTTTCCGTACCGGCGGCCGTATCGGCCACCGCTACCGGCGCGTCGTTGGTGCCGGTGATCGTCACGTCCACCGTGGAGCTTGAGAGCGCTCCGTACTGGTCCTGCATCTGGTAAGTGAGCGTCACGTGCTCGACCACGCCCTGCGCCAGATGGTCGAAATCACTTCCCGGGGTGAACACCAGCTGGTTGTCGACCACGCTGGCTGTACCCTTGTTTGCCGGCGCGCTGGCCGAGTTCAGCGTGAACAGGTGGCCGTCGTCGACGTCGGTGTCGTTGGCCAGCACGTCGATGCTCAGGGTCTGGTTTTCCGTACCGGCGGCCGTATCGGCCACCGCTACCGGCGCGTCGTTGGTGCCGGTGATCGTCACGTCCACCGTGGAGCTTGAGAGCGCTCCGTACTGGTCCTGCATCTGGTAAGTGAGCGTCACGTGCTCGACCACGCCCTGCGCCAGATGGTCGAAATCACTTCCCGGGGTGAACACCAGCTGGTTGTCGACCACGCTGGCTGTACCCTTGTTTGCCGGCGCGCTGGCCGAGTTCAGCGTGAACAGGTGGCCGTCGTCGACATCGGTGTCGTTGCCCAGCACATCGATGGTCAGGGTCTGGTTTTCCGTACCGGCGGCCGTATCGGCCACTGCCACCGGCGCGTCGTTGGTGCCGGTGATGGTTACATCTACGCTGCTGGTCGAGATCGCGCCATGCTCGTCGGTCATGGTGTAGCTGAGTGTGACACTGGCCGTGGCGCCTTGCGCCAGATGATCAAAATCGCTTCCGGGGGTGAACAACAACTGGTTGCCGACCACGCTGGCACTGCCTTGGCCGATTGGCGCGCTGGCGCTGACCAAGGTGAATGCATGACCATCGTCGACGTCGGTGTCATTGCCCAGCACGTCGATGCTCAGGGTCTGGTTCTCCGTGCCGGCGGCCGTATCGGCCACCGCCACCGGTGCGTCGTTGGTGCCGGTGATGGTCACGTCCACCGTGGAACTCGAGAGTGCCCCGTACTGGTCCTGCATCTGGTAACTGAGCGTCACGTGTTCGACCACACCCTGCGCCAGGTGGTCGAAATCAGCCCCCGGGGTGAACAACAACTGGTTGCCGACCACGCTGGCCGTGCCCTTGTTTGCCGGCGCGCTGGCCGAGTTCAGCGTGAACAGGTGGCCGTCGTCAGCGTCGGTGTCGTTGGCCAGCACGTTGATGGTCAGGGTCTGGTTCTCCGTGCCGGCGAACGTATCGGCCACCGCCACCGGTGCGTCGTTGGTGCCGGTGATGGTCACGTCCACCGTGGAACTCGAGAGCGCCCCGTACTGGTCCTGCATCTGGTAAGTGAGCGTCACGTGTTCGACCACACCCTGCGCCAGGTGGTCGAAATCAGCCCCCGGGTTGAACTGCAACTGGTTGCCGACCACGCTGGCCGTGCCCTTGTTTGCCGGCGCGCTGGCCGAGTTCAGCGTGAACAGGTGGCCGTCGTCAGCGTCGGTGTCGTTGGCCAGCACGTTGATGGTCAGGGTCTGGTTCTCCGTGCCGGCGGCCGTATCGGCCACCGCCACCGGTGCGTCGTTGGTGCCGGTGATGGTCACGTCCACCGTGGAACTCGAGAGTGCCCCGTACTGGTCCTGCATCTGGTAACTGAGCGTCACGTGTTCGACCACACCCTGCGCCAGGTGGTCGAAATCAGCCCCCGGGTTGAACACCAGCTGGTTGCCGACCACGCTGGCACTGCCTTTGTTTGCCGGCGCGCTGGCCGAGTTCAACGTGAACAGGTGGCCGTCGTCAACATCGGTGTCGTTGGCCAGCACGTTGATGCTCAGGGTCTGGTTTTCCGTACCGGCGGCCGTATCGGCCACCGCTACCGGCGCGTCGTTGGTGCCGGTGATCGTCACGTCCACTGTGGAGCTCGAGAGCGCCCCGTGTTCATCCTGCATCTGGTAAGTGAGCGTCACGTGCTCGACCACGCCTTGCGCCAGATGATCGAAGTCAGTTCCGGGGGTGAACACCAGCTGGTTGCCGACCACGCTGGCACTGCCTTTGTTTGCCGGCGCGCTGGCCGAGTTCAACGTGAACAGGTGGCCGTCGTCAACATCGGTGTCGTTGGTCAGCACGTTGATGCTCAGGGTCTGGTTTTCCGTACCAGCGGCGACATCGGCCACCGCCACCGGCGCGTCGTTGGTGCCGGTGATGGTCACGTCCACCGTGGAACTCGAGAGCGCGCCGTGTTCGTCCTGCATCTGGTAAGTGAGCGTCACGTGCTCGACCACGCCCTGCGCCAGATGATCAAAGTCGGCTCCCGGATTGAATACGAGCTGGTTGCCGACCACGCTGGCCGTGCCCTTGTTTGCCGGCGCGCTGGCCGAGTTCAGCGTGAACAGGTGACCGTCGTCGACATCGGTATCGTTGGTCAGCACGTTGATGCTCAGGGTCTGGCTTTCCATGCCGGCGGCGACATCGGCCACCGCTACCGGACCGTCGTTGGTGCCGGTGATCAACCATGACATCGACCCGGGAGTCGTGGCGATGCCGTCGGTAACGCCAAAGCTCACCGTCACCGTCATCGGCTCGCCTGCTGCGAGGTGTTGGTAGGCCGCGTTCGTCGGGTCAAGCGTGAAAGAATGCGTTATCGCGTCATAGCTCACGCCGGCTGGTAGGGAAGCCGGGAGGTTAACGACAGAAAGTGTAGTGCCATGATCGACGTCTGAGGTGTGTGCTAGCGCGTTCAACGTGACAGCATGCCCGTCCTCATCGGCATTACCGGTTACTGTGCCAGTCACCACCGGAGCGTCATTGCGCCCCGCAAACTGCACGGTCGCAGTGGCCCAACTGAGCGTGCCGTTGCCGAGACGAATCGCATAGGTAAAGCTGTCCGTCAGGGACTCGCCGACAGCAAGCGCCTGGAGTTGTACCTTGAAAGCATCCGACAAAGTAGCGGCATCGTAGCCGACCCTGCCATCCTGGGTGATCCAGATCTTGGCACCCTGGCGACTGTGGTCACCACTGAGCGGATCAAGCGCCTCAATTCTGCTCGTGTCTTGGGTCAGGAGGTCGGCGGGGGCATAGATCTTGGTCGCAGTGGAAGCGCTGAGCGCGTCATCAAGCGACCAGAGCGTTTTCGCGTTGCCGCCCAGATCATTGGACATGACGTCCAGATACACGACCCCCTGCAGATCTTCAGTGATGGTCGCGCTGCCCGTGCCAATAACACCAGTAGTGAAGATGTCATCCGTCGCCTGCGGGGTGTTGGAAAACGAAGTAACGGTTCCGCCGCTGGTAGTGGTGGTAGCCATGTCTTACTCCCGAGAATGCCAGTTCTTTAAAAATCGCTACGGACTGCTAACAGCCACAAAACGGACTCTTCTTTGCTGGAGCAAACCGGCGCAGTGTTCTGTCCATTCACGATGTCGTCATCCGATGTCTGTGAGGCGATGGGGACGAAGTCCCGTTTTTGTACCGCTCAGGTTGTTCGGGAGCGGTACGAGACGGTCGCCAGACATCGTCGGCCAGCTGGGCAGCCGACTGCCGGGCCTGACTGGATGGGCGCTGCCGGCAGAGGGGCGCCGGTATCGCGAAGGTGGAGAAGCTCGCCGCGCTTGAGGAACGCGCAAGACAGGTTGGGCGAACGTGGGACCAAGCCTGGGACTGCGCTGCGCATGGCACGCAATAAACCGAGAGCACCCATGTGGAAGGGACTCCTGAAATAATGGCTGGGTGGGGGGCCGTGCCTTGGGATATCACTGCGTCAAGGAGACGGTCTTTCCTGATATCAGGTTGATATTTGTCTAGCTGTCGGGTCAGACCTTGTAAAGGCGCTACCCGAAGGGAAAGGTGAAAAGCGCCAATATTCCGACAAGCGGACACTTAAGTGTCGATATTTTGGCGGTCTATTTTTGGCAAAAAAAGGGCCGAGAGGGCCATGGTCACTCAACACTGGCGCGGCTCAAATGAGCTGAAACCCAAATGGGGTGTGGGCTGGCTGAGTCTGTATCGACGCAGGTTCTTCTGCCTGTTCGCACTGCAGTTACCTGGCTCAGCGCAAACTGCGCTCCGTTGCCATCTTCTCGCCCCACATGGCCCTCGCAGGCTGGTTGTTTCTGCCGGGGTAAAACGGAATGAAATCAACTTCTCGTCAGGACACCCCCTCCTGCGTAAGCAGCGTCAAGATTTCTCGAGAAGAGTGTCAAAAAAAATGCCATTCAAGAAAACGCGCCGTTCCATCCCCTCCACCACTTCCCCGCCCTATGTTGAAAAAGTGATTGAGCGCTCCTTCAGACCGCCAAAGTTCTCTAAAGCTTATAAACCAAGGGTCTTCGGTTTGAACGATGTACTGGATTTAGCAGAGCGCATTAGCTTTTTTTGACATAGGCCTTATGAGAAATTCCTCTTGGTTTCTCTCCAAGATGTTCTTAGCTCTCTGTTACAAGCCTGAAACAGCTTGACCTATAAATCTCGCCAATTATTTGGCGACTGATAAGCACCATCAGGATCAGGGACTATGGCCGTTTCGAACCCCTCTGCTGCGCGATTTTATTGGCCACGGCTTGTTCACATCAGACCCAGGCCATGCCACTGAGCGAAGCGATTCAAAGCACACTGGACAACCACCCGGGTACGTACGGCCTACCAGGACCCGTTCGGCCTTGGCCAACGGACCCTGCTCGACCTGCTGGACAGTGAAAACGAGCTGTACAACGCCAATCGCCGCTACACCGAAGTGCGTTACAGCAAGGAGTTCTCCATGTACCGAGTGTTGGCGAACATGGGTGAATTATTGACCAGGGAAAAAGTCGTGGTGCCGGCGGAAGCGATCGCCCAGACCGAAGTGAAGAGCGAAGCCCGTTTGCCTGAAATGAGATAGCTCACTGGAGAGATCGATTTGACCAGCATGGAACCCGGCAACAATGGCGCTGATCCACGTCTGAGCTTTGATGATCCGCTGTTGGATGGTTTGTTGATCCTCTGCAAGCTGCACGACTGCACCGTCAGCCGGGCCAGCCTCAGTGCCGGGCTGCCACTGGCCAGGCAACGCATGAGCCTGGAGCTGCTGCCCCGTGCAGCGGCGCGGGCCAGTTTGCAGGCGCGATTGCTGCGGCGTGAACTGGCGTCGATATCAACGCTCAACCTGCCGGTGATGCTGATCCTCAAGAATGGCCGCTGCGCGGTCTTGCGGCGCTGGGGCGACGATGGCAAGGCGCTGATTCTGCCTAGCGAGGCCGAGGGCGGTGAACAATGGGTCAGCCGTGAAGAACTGGCCGAGGAATACAGTGGCCAGGCGTTATTCGCCCGGCCACGGCATGAGCTCGAAGACTTGCGCTCACCGCTGGTGCCGCGCGTCGAGGCCTGGTTTCGCGACACCTTGAAGCTGTCGCGCTGGCTCTACAGCGATGCAATTCTGGCGAGTCTCCTGATTAACCTGCTGGGGCTGATGGTTCCGCTGTTTGTAATGCAGACCTACGACCGGGTGGTGCCGAACCAGGCCACCTCGACCTTGTGGGTGCTGGCTATTGGGCTGTTGATCGGTACCGGTTTTGAACTGGTGCTGCGGATCGTACGCGCGCATTTGCTGGACACCGCCGGGAAAACAACCGACGTGATCCTTTCCGCGACTTTGTTCGAACGTATCACCGGCATGTCGATGAAAGCGCGACCGGCAACCATTGGCGGTTTTGCCCAAAGCATCCACGACTTCCAGGGGCTGCGCGAGTTTCTCACCGCCGTGACCCTGACCAGCCTGATCGACCTGCCGTTTACGGTGCTGATGCTGGTGGTGATCGGCCTGCTCGGTGGCTGGCTGGTGGTCATCCCATTGCTGGCGTTCCCGATCACTATCCTCTTCGCGATGATGGTCCAGATCCGCCTGCGCGACACGGTCCGCAAGAGTCTGGCGCTTGGCGCCGAACGCCAGGCACTGCTGATCGAAACCCTCGGCAGCCTGGAAACCCTCAAGGCCTGTAGTGCCGAAAGCGAACGCCAGCACAAATGGGAAAGCACCCACGGCGCCCTCACCCGCCTCGACAGCCATGCCCGCCACCTGTCGGCGCTGGTCACCAACGGCACACAGTTCATCCAGCAGTTCTCCGGCATGGCGACCATCGTCGCCGGCGTCTACAGCATCATCGCCAGTAACCTCAGCGTCGGCGCCCTGGTGGCGACCTACATGCTCGGCAGCCGCGTCCTCGCACCGTTGGGGCAAATCGCCGGGCTGATCACCCGCTACCAACAAGCCCAACTGACCATGCGCAGCACCGATACGCTGATGTCCCTGCCACAAGAACGCGATGCCAAACAGCGGCCACTTGAGCGCACGCAGCTGCTGGGTGCACTGGACGTCAGCGGCGTAACCTTCCACTACAACGGGCAAAACTCCCCGGCGCTTTCCAACGTCAGCTTCAGTGTAAAACCCGGCGAACGGATCGGTGTCATCGGCCGCAGCGGCTCGGGAAAAAGCACCCTGACGCGGTTGGTGATGGGTTTCTATGCACCGGAAGAAGGCCAACTGCTGCTCGATGGTCTGGACCTGAGGCAACTGGACGTCGCCGACCTGCGCCAGCAAATCGGTTATGTCGCCCACGACCTTCCGCTACTGGCCGGGAGCCTGCGGGACAACCTGACCCTCGGCGCCCGCTATATCAGCGACTCGCGGATGCTCGAAGTGGCCGAACTGACCGGTGTCACCGACCTCGCCCGCCAGCACCCGCAAGGCTTTGATCGGCCTGTTGGTGAGCGCGGCCAGTTGCTGTCCGGCGGCCAGCGTCAGGCGGTGCTGCTGGCCCGAGCATTATTGCTCGACCCGCCGATCATGTTGCTCGACGAACCCACCAGCGCCATGGACAACAGCAGCGAAGAAGTTCTGCGCCAACGCCTGCATAAGTGGGTTCAGGGTAAAACCTTGCTGCTGGTCACCCACCGTACCTCGATGCTCAGCCTGGTGGACCGTCTGGTAGTGCTGGACAACGGCCGGATCGTCGCCGACGGTCCGAAAGAAGCGGTCATCGATGCACTGCGCAAGGGCCGTGTCGGCTCTGTGGCTGTCTAGGAGTCGCCTATGTCTGCGTCACAAGGTTCACGCGGCTATTTCAATAGCTTCAGCAAAAGCGCAGAAAGCGAATTCATGCCCGACATCTACGCAGCATCGCTGCAGGATTCGCCGCGCTGGTCACGGATGACCGTATGGATCGCCGCGGCGCTGATCATCACTGCTCTGGTCTGGGCCAAATTCGCCGTGCTGCAAGAAGTCACCATGGGTGAGGGCAAGGCCATACCGTCCAGCAAGGTTCAGGTGATCCAGAACCTGGAGGGCGGTATCGTCACCGAGATATTCGTGCGGGAAGGGCAAATCGTGAACAAGGGCGATACCCTGCTGCGCCTTGATGACACACGGTTTCTGTCTAACAAGGGCGAGAGTGAGGCGGATCGCCTTGCTTTGATCGCAAAGGTCGAGCGGCTGTCTGCCGAAGCCGAGGGTCGGCCTTTCAAGCTTTCTGACGAGGTCATCGCAAACGCCCCGCAAGTGGCTGAAGACGAGCGCGCGCTGTTTGAACAACGGCAACGTCGCCTGGCCAGCGAGCAACGCACACTGACGGAGCAACTTCGACAAAAAACCCAGGAATTGGCAGAGTTTCGTTCCAAGCAGGGCCAGTTCAGTTCCAGTCTGGGTTTGCTGCAACAGGAAATGAACATGTCGGCACCGCTGGTGGGAACCGGCGCGGTGTCACCAGTGGAAATGCTTCGTCTCAAACGCAGCGCTGTGGAAATCCGTGGTTCGCTGGACGCCACCACCCTGGCGATTCCCCGGGCCGAATCGGCGATCAACGAGATCAAAAGCAAGATCGATGAATCAGTGCAAGGCTTTCGCTCGGACGCCGCCAAGGAGCTCAACGAGAAACGCACCGACCTGTCGAAAATCACCGCGTCGAGCATTGCCATCGATGACCAGGTCACCCGCACCACGGTGGTGTCGCCGGTGCACGGGGTGATCAAGCAACTGAAGGTCAACACCATCGGTGGCGTGGTTCAGCCGGGCAGCGACATAGTGGAAATCGTGCCGCTGGAAGACAACCTGCTGATCGAGGCCAAGGTCCGCCCGCAAGACGTGGCGTTCCTGCATCCTGGCCAGAAAGCCATGGTCAAGTTCAGCGCCTACGACTACACGATCTATGGCGGCCTGAGCGCCAAACTCGAACTGCTCGGGGCCGACACCATCACCGACGACAAGGGCAACAGCTTCTACCTGATTCAGGTACGCACCGACAAAAACCACTTGGGCGGCGACGTTAAGCCGCTGCTGATCATCCCGGGGATGGTCGCTACGGTGGACCTCATCACCGGCGAGAAAAGCGTGCTGGATTACTTGCTCAAACCGGTGCTCAAGGCCCGCACCGAAGCGATGCGCGAGAGGTAGGTTTTTTTACCGGGATCGGCTTTGATTGGTCCATTGCCATCGCGAGCAAGCTCGCGATGGGGGCGACTTGGTAGACCTGCTGATTATGAATCAGCCCCACCATGATTTTTCTGGTACGTCTCCTCCCCCATCGCCGCAATCTGCCCTTCGATCAGCGCTTCAAACGGTCGCAATAGCGGCTCGAAGGTCGTCGGTGCCTCAAGCACCTGCAACGCCTGCACGATCGCCTCCACCGTCGACAACGCTCCCGGCCCCGGAGCCTTGCGCAAGCGATAGCGCGAGACCGCGCCTTCGGCCAGCGTCACTCGGGGCAACGCTGCCAGCAATGGATTGAGGTGCAGCATCTTGCGCGCTTTGCGCCAGGTGCCGTCCGGCACCACCAGCAGCAACGGTTGATCATCAGGCGTATAGGCCTGCAACGGTTGCGCATCGTCAGCCGGGAACAACAAGCGGGCCCGGTAACCCGGTTGATTCAGCAGACGCGGTAAATCCTCGAACACTTCGCCGACGATCAGCTCGGCATTGTTCAGCCCCAACGCCGCCAGCCGCGCGGTGTTCAGCGCATGGTTCACCTCGCTTGGATGCTGCAACAGCAGCACCCGGGTGCGGCTGTCGAGGCTCGGAATCAACGGGCACAGGCAGTGAGTTTGCGGGCGCAGGCAACGGGCGCATTGGATTCTGGACATACGATTTCCCCATCAGACCTGATTGAGCTGCGCTTTGAGCAAGTCGCGGAAGGTCTGGATCAATGGCTCGCGACTGCGCCCACGACGCACGATCATCGAAAACGGGGCCTGGTAGCCGAAAGTGGCCGGCAGCAGCACGCGCAAATCGCCCTTGTCGGCCCAGGCTTGAGCGTAGTGCTCCGGCAGGTAGCCGATGTAGGCGCCGGACAACACCAGAATCAGCTGTGCTTCCATACTCTCCACAGTCGCCGCGCTGTGCTTGAAGCCGTGGCGGGCCAATTCGGCCTGGCTCCAGTAACCGCGACCGACCATGCGCTGCTGGGTGATGACTTGTTCGGGAATGCGCCGCTCGTTGAACAAGGGATGACGATTGCTGCAATACAGCCAATGTTGTTCACGGTACAGCGGCATGTAGACCAGCCCGCTCATGCGCGTGGAGAACGCACCGATGGCCAGATCGAGTCGGTTGTCCTGCACGCCGAGTTGCAGTTCGTAAGGGCTCATCACCGACAGGTGCAAATGCACCGCCGGGTGCTCCTGGCTGTAGGCACCAATGGCTTCGGCGAACGGCAAGGCCTTGTCGCTGACGGTCGAGTCGATCACCCCGAGGTTGAGCGTGCCGCGCAACTCGCCCTTGAGCGCCGCGGCGTATTGCTCGAAACCTTCCAGCTCACCGAACAGGCGCAAGGTTTCCTGATGGAACAGCTCGCCCTTGCTGGTCAGGCTGAAACCGCCACGCCCACGATGACAGAGCACCAAACCCAACGCCGCTTCGAGCTGGCTCATGTAGGTGCTGATGGCCGATGTCGAGAGGTTGAGCTCTTGCTGCGCGTTGGCAAACCCCTGATGACGCACCACGCTGACGAAGATGCGCAACAGTTTCAGGTCGGGTAAAGCGTTGGCCATGGGGGGATCTCCAAACACGATCAGTGTGAAGTCTATCGCTGCCGGGGCCATTAGTTTAGAAAAACCTGAACTAAGTATTTGCCGGTAGCGATTCTTCTCCCGCAGCGTATTTCGCAGAATCCGTCCAACAGGTGCCCGTGCGATCCCTTTGCGCGGTGCAACCCCATAAATAAAACAATGATGATGAGGCCATACCCGTGGACAAGATTCTTCACCAACCACTGGGCGGCAATGAAATGCCGCGCTTCGGCGGCATCGCCACCATGATGCGACTCCCGCACTTGCAAACCGCGGCCGGCCTGGACGCTGCCTTCATCGGCATCCCGCTGGACATCGGTACTTCGCTGCGCGCCGGCACTCGCTTCGGACCGCGCGAGATCCGTGCTGAATCGGTAATGATCCGCCCGTACAACATGGCCACCGGCGCTGCACCGTTTGACTCGCTGTCGGTTGCCGACATCGGTGACGTGGCAATCAACACCTTCAACCTGCTGGACGCCGTGCGGATCATCGAAGAGTCCTACAACGAGATCCTCGAACACGACGTGATCCCGCTGACCCTCGGTGGCGACCACACCATCACCCTGCCGATCCTGCGTGCCATCCACAAAAAGCACGGCAAGGTCGGCCTGGTGCACATCGATGCCCATGCCGATGTGAACGATCACATGTTCGGCGAGAAGATCGCCCACGGCACCACCTTCCGTCGCGCCGTCGAAGAAGGCCTTCTGGATTGCGACCGCGTCGTGCAAATTGGTCTGCGCGCGCAGGGCTACACCGCCGAAGACTTCAACTGGAGCCGCAAACAGGGCTTCCGCGTGGTTCAGGCCGAGGAGTGCTGGCACAAGTCGCTGGAACCGCTGATGGCTGAAGTCCGTGAAAAAGTCGGCGGTGGCCCGGTGTACCTGAGCTTCGACATCGATGGCATCGACCCGGCCTGGGCACCCGGCACCGGGACCCCGGAAATCGGCGGTCTGACGACCATTCAGGCGATTGAAATCGTTCGTGGCTGCCAAGGCCTCGACCTGGTTGGCTGCGACCTGGTAGAAGTCTCGCCGCCGTACGACACCACCGGCAACACCTCGTTGCTGGGCGCCAACCTGCTGTACGAAATGCTCTGCGTATTGCCGGGCGTGGCGCACCGCTGAGGCAGCGATCCCCAGCCTGCTTCAGCACCGCTAACGGTTTCACTTTCTGCACCCTCGGACAACCGCAGCTATCGCGCAATGCCAATCAGGCGTTGTGCGACTGCCGACGTTGTCGAGCCTGTTCCCAGCACCAGTGGCGGTGTTCGGGCAGCACGGGCAGTACGGGCACGGATTCGCTCGCTAAAGCGGTCATGTGCAAACCGCCAGATTCAAGCATTACTCGTAGGGACAGGACGTTTGTGGCGAGGGAGCTTGCTCCCGCTGGGCTGCGTAGCGGCCCCAAAAATGCGACTGCCGCACAGTCGAGCGGGAGCAAGCTCCCTCGCCACAGCAAGCCTTGCTCCTACGAGACTCTTATAAGAAAGACAATCGGAGACACGCTTCATGGCTTTGGATTTATTCGTTGTACTCATCTATGCCGCCGGCATGCTCGTGCTGGGCTATTACGGCATGCGCAAGGCCAAGACCCACGAAGACTACCTCGTGGCCGGTCGTAACCTCGGCCCAACCCTGTACATGGGCACCATGGCCGCTACTGTATTGGGCGGTGCATCGACCGTCGGCACCGTTCGCCTGGGCTACGTCCACGGTATTTCCGGCTTCTGGCTCTGCGCCGCGCTGGGTTGCGGGATCATTGCGCTGAACCTGTTCCTGGCCAAGCCGCTGCTCAAACTGAAGATCTTCACCGTTACCCAGATCCTCGAAAAGCGTTACAACCCAATGGCCCGCCAGGCCAGTGCGGTGATCATGCTGGCCTACGCGCTGATGATCGGCGTGACCTCGATCCTGGCGATCGGCACCGTGCTGCAAGTGCTGTTCGGCCTGCCCTTCTGGATTTCAGTGGTACTCGGCGGTGGCGTGGTGGTGGTGTATTCGACCATCGGCGGCATGTGGTCGCTGACCCTGACCGACATCGTTCAGTTCGTGATCAAGACCGTTGGCCTGATGTTCATCCTGTTGCCGATCTGCCTGTACCGTGTGGGCGGCTGGGATGAGCTGGTGTTGAAACTGCCGGCGTCCAGCTTCAGCTTCACCACCATCGGCTGGGACACCATCATCACCTACTTCATGATCTACTTCTTCGGCATCCTGATCGGCCAGGACATCTGGCAACGGGTGTTCACCGCCAAGAACGAAAAAGTCGCTCAGTACGCAGGCACTATCTCCGGCTTCTATTGCATCCTCTACGGTCTGGCCTGTGCGCTGATCGGTATGGCTGCACACGTGCTGATCCCGGACCTGGACAACGTCAACAACGCCTTCGCCGCAATCGTCAAACTGTCCTTGCCTGACGGTATCCGTGGTCTGGTGATCGCTGCAGCCCTGGCCGCCATGATGTCCACCGCCAGCGCCGGCCTGCTCGCCGCATCAACCACCCTGACCGAAGACCTGCTGCCAAAACTGCGCGGTGGCAAACAGTCGAGCCTGAGCATCAACCGGCTGTTCACCCTGCTGACCGGTATTGTCGTGCTGGGTATCGCGTTGGTGGTGAGTGACGTGATCAGTGCCCTGACCCTGGCCTACAACCTGTTGGTGGGCGGCATGCTGGTTCCGCTGATCGGGGCCATTTTCTGGAAACGTGCAACCACCTCCGGCGCTATCGCCAGCATGGGCCTGGGCTTTGTGACTGCCCTGGTGTTCATGTTCAAGGATGGCCTGGATGCCAACACCCCGATCTACTACAGCCTGGCGGTCGGCCTGGTGAGTTTCGTCGTGGTCAGCCTGCTGTCCCCTCGCCCGGTTGCCGTAGCGAACGCGATATAAGCTGAAACCAATAATGGCTTGAACCTTTTCTTCGGCGGGTGCAGCGTCGGTTGCTGCACCCGTTTTTTTCGCCTGGAGGAAAGCACGATGAAAATCGTCAGTCGCGACCAATGGTTCGAAGTCAAACACCTGAGCGACGGCATTCGGCTGATTCACGAGCCCTATATTCGACCGTTCTACCGCTGCAACCTGTGGCATATTCAGGGCCGCGACAAAGACCTGCTGCTCGATAGCGGCTCGGGCCTGGTCAGCCTGCGCGAGCAACTGCCCTGGCTGACCGACCGGCCGCTGGTGGCCGTGGCCAGTCATTGCCATTTCGACCATATCGCCGGTCATCACGAATTCCCCGAGCGGCTGGTGCATC